>JAFYKQ010000116.1 GCA_017537565.1 Flavobacteriales bacterium | reverse complement strand
TTTGTTAATTATCCTATGTAAACAGCTTTTTTTGCAAAGCCCAGGTAGATAAATCCTATTCCAAAGAAAAGCAGTACGGTCATAATTATACCGCAATTGAATTTTTTGGAAATCTCGTTACATACCAATGCCCATAGAATCAGTCCTACTACTGGGATAAATATTATAACAAGAGCCCACCACCAGGCTTTTCCAGCAACTTTTGTAGCTGCATATACATTGTAAAAAGGCACAATGCCTTCCCATACGGCAAGACCAGCTTTCTTAAAGGTCAAACCCATGCTTACCAGAAGCAAAACGCTTATTAGAAATTCCATAATATCAATATTTAAGTGTTAACAAATAGATAGTACAAATATAGACATTATGCATAAAAAATACTAACGTCTCTCACCATTTTTTTTATGATAAGTGTCGTGCGGCGTGATATGATAGTAAAAATAAATTAACTCTTTGGGAAAGTGAAATAAATATCACATTATCAGAATTTTTTATTATATTTGCCGAGTCGAATCCCGAAGGTATTACCTGCTGTTCGGGGTTCTTTTTATTTTGTTCTCCGAGAGAGCAAAATAAATTTTTATAACAATTAAAAAACAGATGAAACTATGGCAAAAGTGTCTTATTACACACAGGAAGGATACAACAAACTGAAAGCAGAACTGGACCAGATGAGAAACGTCGAACGTCCTCGCGTTATAGCAGCGATAGCCGAAGCTCGCGATAAGGGTGACCTTTCAGAAAATGCAGAATATGATGCAGCCAAAGAAGCACAAGGAATGCTTGAGATGCGTATAGCCAAACTGGAAGAAACATTGGCTCACGCTCGCGTTATGGACGCATCACAGCTTGATAATTCAAAGGTTCTTATATTGAGCACGGTACGCATACGTAACGTACAGAACAAACGTGAGACTCGTTATACGCTCGTGGCACAGAATGAAGCCGATATAGCCAAAGGCAAAATATCGATAGATTCGCCTATAGGAAAAGGACTGCTGGGTAAAGCGGTAGGAGATATAGCCGAAATAAAAGTGCCTAACGGCATAATGAATTTTGAGATACTGGAAATAACCAGAGAATAAAAAAGGATTACTCAAACTAAATAGAAATATTATGGCATCTGTATTTTCTCGTATCATAAATGGTGAATTGCCTTGTTATAAGGTCGCCGAAGACGAAAAAAATATCGCGATACTGGATATAGAACCTATCGTGAAGGGACACGTACTAGTTATCCCCAAAAACGAAGTGGATAAAATCTATGAACTGCCCGAGGAAGACTATCTTTCGCTTATGGCATTTGCTGCACGTGTGGCTCGCGGGGTGGAAAAAGCGATGGACTGTATAAGGGTAGGTTATGAGGTGGTAGGACTGGATGTGCATCACGTACACGTTCATCTGTTGCCACTGTCGGGACCTAAGGATATGGACCTTTCACGCTCTCATCTAGACCTTACGGGTGAGCAGATGAAGGAAATAGCCGAAACTATTGCTTCTCATATAGAAAAATAATGACCAATATGACGCCTTGGAATTCCCGAGGCGTTTTTAAATAAAAAATCTCTTGTAAATAAAATTAAAAACTTAAAAACTAAAAAAGATGGATTATTTGTTACTCTTAGTAGGATTTGCGGTGCTTATCAAGGCATCTGATTTCCTGGTGGACGGAGCCTCGTCTCTGGCTCGTCGTGCTGGTATGTCAGACTATTTGGTAGGTCTTACGGTGGTGGCTTTTGCTACATCTATGCCAGAACTGGTTGTAAACCTTTTGGCTATCAAGGACGGTATAGACGGTATAGCACTGGGAAATGTGGTAGGTTCCAATACGCTTAATATATTTGTCGTGGTGGGAATGCCTGCTATGATAGTACCAATGGTATTTAAAAACAAAAAATTGTTGCGTGAGGTGTTCCAGACGCTTATACTATCTGTGCTATTGTTGTATGTGGCGTGTGATAGTATGTTCCGTGAGGGTGCAGTAAATGTGGTAAGTCGTTGGGAGGGTATAGTGATGTTGGCTCTCTTTACTATATGGATTACATATACTATCCGTACCTCCAATGCCGATGAAGCCGAGGTGGAAAAAATGGTGCGTATGTCGGCTACTCGTACGGCGATATATCTGTTGATAGGTGTGATAGGGCTTTTCATAGGTGGCAAACTGATAGTTTCATCTGCATCTAGTATAGCGGCGGCACTGGGTATGTCACAGACGGCGATAGGTCTTACGGTGGTAGCATTAGGTACTTCGTTGCCAGAAATAGTAACATCTATTATAGCTGCACGCAAGATATCGGGTGAGATGGCCGTAGGTAACGTCCTGGGTTCAAATATCTTTAACGGACTGTTCATACTGGGGCTTTCGGCAAGTATTATGCCAGTGAGCGTGGGCGAGACATTCTCACAACTGGACCTTTACATAACGATGGTGGGTAGCGTGTTGCTTATGATATGTATAGGGCTATGGAAAAAAATCAATCGTGTGTGGGGTACGATATTTGTGTTGCTGTATGCGATATATGTTATGTATGCACTGGGAATTATCAAATTGTGATAAACTTAAATAAAACCAAGATATGGAACTTAAACTTAAACGACCTATATGTTTTTTTGACCTGGAAACGACGGGTACAGATATCACAAAAGACCGCATAGTGGAGATATGTGTGGTAAAGGTATTCCCCGATGGTCATAATACTACTTCTACTTGGCTGGTGAATCCTGGTATGCACATACCAGAGGCTGTGTCGGCTATTCACGGTATTACAGACGAAAAGGTAAAGGACGCTCCGCGATTTGATGTGGTGGCTCCACAGGTGGCAGAACTGCTCAAGGGTAGTGATATAGGCGGTTTTAATTCAAATCGTTATGATATCCCTCTGCTGGCCGAAGAGATGTTGCGTGTGGGTGTGGACTTTGATATGAGTGAGAGAGTATCGGTGGACGTGCAGACTATCTTCCATAAGAAAGAACAACGCACTCTTTCAGCGGCATACAGATTCTACTGTGGAGAAGAACTGGAGGGAGCTCACGGTGCAGAAGCCGATACGATGGCTACGTATAAAGTGTTGTGTGCCCAGCTTGATAAGTATGATGACCTGCCTAATGATATGGAGGCGTTGGCAGAATTTACGACACAGAAAAAAATGGCCGACTATGCAGGTTTTATTACTTATGACGAGCAGGGAGAAGAGGTGCTTAACTTTGGTAAACACAAGGGGGTACGTCTTGTAGACCTATGGAATAGAGAACCGGGGTATATGGGTTGGATTATAACTGCCGATTTCCCTCTTTATACCAAACGAGTGGTGGAACGTGTACGACTTAGATTGCTTAATACCAAAAACAGAATCTAAAATCCTATTACAGATGGAACAGAAAAAACAGAATGTACTTATAGATGTATTCTTCCGTAGTTTTTATATGAAATGGGGAGGAATACTGTTGTTATATCCTGCGGCTGTAATAATGGCGTGGGCGATAATAACGAGTGATGCCAAAAATGCAGTACAGGCACGTGAGATGTTTATGGAATCGTTTGTATTGTTTTCATACTATACACTTACGTGGATGTTGGCGGTATTGTTGTGTGCGATACCTTTGTTCTTTGGAGTAAGACTGTGTAGCGGTAATAGAAACAGTAAGATAGTAGGTGTGCTTATGGCATTGGTGTCAGGCGCAGGGCTTGCTTTTTCTGTGCTGAGAATATGGGGACAGTATTAGTACATAGATGGTGATAACAAAAATCGGCAGCCGTAGGCTGCCGATTTTTGTTTGGAATTGTTTTTACTTTTCCCTGTGCAGAGTGAAAAGAGTTATCTCTGGACGTATCCCCACGCGGGCAGGAAAGAAATGGTATCCCAACCCTCTGTTTACATATAGCTTTCTTCCGTTTTCTTCATAAAGTCCCGCCCAATATTTATAGACATATTTTACAGGAGACCAACGCAAATTTTCGTTTATTTCTATACCACACTGCATAGCGTGAGTATGTCCCGAAAGCGTTAAGTCCACCATTTGTGGATAGGTAGATACTATATCTTCATAGTGTGAAGGGTCGTGGGATAGTAGTATGGTAAAGCCATCGTCGGGTATGCCGTCCAGTGCGGCATCTATATCTCCCAATGCAGGGAATGGACCTCGTCCCCAGTTTTCTACGCCTGCTATGTAGATAGTGTCTGTCCCTATGACGATGGGGTGGTGTATGTTATCAAGCATTTGGTATCCAGCACGGTGATAATACTCTTTGATAGTGCTTATGGAGTTTTCTTTTTCTTCATCGGTAAAATCATCTTCATATGTGGCATAATCGTGGTTTCCCATTACAGCATATTTGCCATATGTGGCATTGGTCTGGCTCAAAACTCCTACCCAAGGCTCCATTTCGCTGGAATTGCCATTGACTATATCCCCGGTAAAGACTATGATATCTGGGTGGAGAGAGTTTATAATATCCATTGCTCTTGTAAGGCGAATGCTGTCATTTGTCTTTATGTCAAAAGAGCCTATATGAAGGTCTGATATCTGCACCACACGCATAGAGTCCATAGATGCAGGCAGTCGAGAGGAGTGTATCTCTACATTGTGAACCTTCCAGTGTGTCTTGGTGTATAGTGAGCTGTATAGTAATATGCTGATGCCTGTTATTGAAAATAAAGTTCCGCATATAAAGACATAACGATTACGTGGTGGAGTGCAGCGTCCAATGACAAACCTTTTTACTCCCCGATATAAATCCTCGATAAATGCAAATACTGTTATGGGAAGTGTTACAGAGGAATAAAATATGACAACTATCGCTATGGTTTTAAAGATAGAAAACCAGTCTATATCTTCTTTCCATATTGAAAATGCAGAATATATGATAACACCAGATGCCGCTATAAGGTATATAAGCCGTGTTTTACTAGTCCCAATGTGGGATTTGAGATAGTAGAACGTGTATATTCCAGCTATGAAGCATAGTGTGAGTACGGGTATTATTATCTTCATCGTTTGGGTTTTACGGGTGTATTATATGGCTACAAATATAGCCCAATTTTTTAAGATGTAAAAGATGGACAGTAAGCGGTTTATTTATTACATTTGTATGGTAGAATCGGGCAAATCTCTATAAAAGGAGGTCTGCCCATAGGTAGTTTAAATATATAAAGCAGTGGAGATAAAAGACCTTATAAAGAAAATACGCAAGAGCGAGCCATATACATCTATAAAGAAAGTATGTGAGGCAGATGATAGTGGAAAGATAAATGTTATAGGCTTTGGTGGTAGCTGGAAACACCTGGTGGTAGGGGATATATTTCCTTCGCTGGGAAAGAGCATAGTTATCCTATGTGCCGACCGCCAAGGCTCTCTCTATGCCTATGGTGATATGTGTAGTATCCTGGGAGAGGACGCAGTGCTTTACTATCCTGCCTCCTATCGTAGAGCCTACCAGATGGAAGAAATAGACAATGCCAATGTCCTGTTACGTGGCGAAGTTCTATCACATATCACATCATCTTCTACACATAAATGTATAGTAACATATGCCGATGCTATATTTGAAAAAGTACTCCCACAGAAGACCATATCATCGCGTAGTTTTTCTATAAAAAAAGGAGATAAGATAGATGTAGGAGAGCTTATAGACAAGATGGAAGAAGCAGGGTTTGAGCGTAGAGACTTTGTGTTTTCATCGGGAGAGTATTCTGTAAGAGGAGGTATCATAGATATTTTTTCATATACCAATGACGAACCTTATCGTGTAGAACTATTTGGTGATGAGGTAGAGAGCATACGTACGTTTGATATAGAGAGTCAGCTTTCGGTATCGGTATGTGATAGTATGACCATACTGTCAAATGTCGAGGAAAAACGCACGTGTGATACCCGTATTTCTTTTCTGGATTTTCTACCTGCCTCATCTATTGTCATAGCCGATAACATATCATCTGTGGCGGGTGTTATAACACGTATGTGGGATAAGGCTGCCGAAGCATATAAAGAAGTAGAAAATGCAACCATCAGGCAGATGCGTCCAGGCGACCTCTTTATAGATGAGAAGACGTTCCGTAACTCACTTTCTTCTCACAAGGTAATAGAATGGGCGTCTAGAACATATTTTACAACAGATGTAACGATAGATGTAGATATCAAACCACAGCCTATATTCCATCGCAATTTTGATATGTTGTCGAGTGATTTAAAGGAGAATACATCTCGAGGGATACGCAACGTGATATTGTGTGGAACATCATCACAGGCACAACGCCTCAAAGACATATTTGATGACCTGGGAGGTGGTGTAAAGTTTGATATTATAGAGGGTACACTCCACGAAGGCTTTATAGATGTATCGTCGAGACTAGCGTGTTATACAGACCATCAGATATTTGAACGTTATCATCGTTATCGTTCGCCGCGTTCGTATGATAAACAGCAGGCTCTTTCCCTCTCCCAACTATCAGAACTGGAAATAGGTGACTATGTTACACATATAGACCACGGTGTGGCTCGTTTTGGAGGGCTGCAAAAGATAGATGCAGGCGGGTCTATACAGGAAGCTATAAAACTGGTGTATGCCGGTGGTGATATACTGTATGTGAGCATACATTCGTTCAGTAAGATATCCAAATATGCTGGTCGTGATGCTTCATCGCCTAGAGTAGACCGTCTGGGTTCTACGGCGTGGCATTCGCTTAAAGAGAGAGCCAAAAAACGTGTAAAACAGGTGGCCTTTGACCTCATTAAGCTCTATGCTCGTCGTCAAACGGTAAAGGGTTATGCTTTCTCTCCCGATAATTACCTGCAAAATGAACTCGAAGCATCATTTATCTATGAGGATACCCCAGACCAATTGCGTGCGACAGAGGCCGTAAAACGAGATATGGAATCATCACGTCCTATGGACCGTCTGGTGTGTGGAGATGTGGGCTTTGGTAAGACAGAGGTCGCTATACGCGCAGCATTCAAGGCTGTATGTGATTCCAAACAAGTCGTCGTGCTTGTGCCTACCACTATTCTGGCCTTCCAACATTATCGCAGCTTTACATCACGACTTAAACGAATGCCTGTACGTGTGGAGTATCTTAACCGTTTCCGTACTGCACGAGAAAAAACAGCTATACTTAAAGACTTGGCCGATGGTCGTATAGATATCATTATAGGTACACATCAGGTGGTGGGTAAAAATGTTAAGTTTAAGGACTTGGGACTACTTATCATAGACGAGGAACATAAATTTGGTGTAGGAGTGAAGGATAAATTAAAGACTCTCAAGACCAATGTAGATACTCTTACACTCACGGCTACGCCCATACCTCGTACATTGCAGTTCTCGCTTATGGCAGCGCGAGACCTGTCGGTTATAGCGACCCCTCCAGCCAACCGCCACCCTATTAACACACAGGTCATAACATTTGACCAAGAGGTGATACGCGATGCTATAAGTTATGAACTATCGCGTGGAGGA
>JAFYKQ010000115.1 GCA_017537565.1 Flavobacteriales bacterium | reverse complement strand
GGCGATGTTCTGTATCATAGCCTCTGGAAGATTTGCAGCTTTTTCTGCAGAAACAGTAGCTATTATTTCTTTTGCCTTAGCTACTTCTTCCTCTGTTATCCAACCTTTGGCTTTGTTACTTTCCATGTGGTCTTCGCTGTCAACGTGTGCAGGGTTGATACCAGCCTTTTTAAGAGCTACCTCTACGGCTTTCTGTATCTGTTCTGCTTTTGTTTTTTCTATAGCGATAGCTACTTCCTGTTCTTTAAGGCTTTCAGGAACAGCATCTTCATCAACAGCGATAGGGTTCATAGCAGCGGCCTGCATAGCTACGTTGTGAGCAGCTTCGCTAGCACCTTCTACAGCTGCAGAAAGACCTACCAATGTAGCCAATTTGTTACCGTTGTGGATATAAGCGTTTACTAGAGGAGCAGCCAATTTCTTGTATGCACTTATCTCTATCTTTTCACCTATAACACCAGTCTGTTCTATAAGTTTTTCGCTCACAGTGATGTTGCCAAAAGGAAGTTTCAAGAAATCTTCCAATGTTTCAGCTTCGCTATCTACAGCCATCTGTGCAAATTCTTTTGCAAGAGCAACGAAAGATTCGTTTTTACCTACGAAGTCAGTCTCGCAGTTAAGAGCTATGATAGCACCTTTTGTAGCGTCTGCATTTACAGTAGCTATAACAGCACCTTCAGAAGAAGAGCGGTCTGCACGGTTGGCAGCTACTTTCTGTCCTTTCTTGCGAAGGATTTCGATAGCTTTTTCAAAATCGCCTTCTGCTTCTACAAGAGCTTTTTTGCAGTCCATCATACCTGCACCAGTCTGCTGGCGAAGTTTGTTTACGTCTGCTGCGGTTATATTTGCCATTTTCTTTTTCTTTTAATAAGGGTTAAAATTATTCTGCATCAGCTGCTTTTTCTGCAGTTTCTTCTTTCTGGTTTTTGCGTTCAGAAAGACCTTCTATAACGCAATCTGCCATATAAGAAACCACTTTCTGGATAGATTTTGAAGCGTCATCGTTGGCTGGGATAGCAAAATCTACGCTATTTGGGTCTGTGTTTGTATCGCACATAGCAAATACAGGTATGCCTAATTTCTGAGCTTCTTTAACAGCGATGTGTTCGTTCATAGCGTCAACCACAAATAGAGCAGCAGGAAGACGAGTCATATCGGCGATAGAACCAAGGTTCTTTTCTAGGTTTTCGCGAGTACGTTCTATCTGTAGTTTTTCACGTTTTGAAAGAGTGTCAAAAGTACCGTCTGTTTTCATACGGTCTATTGCAGACATCTTTTTGATAGCCTTACGTATAGTAACAAAGTTTGTCAACATACCACCAGGCCAACGTTCAGTGATGTAAGGCATGTTCATCTTAACAGCCAATTCGGCTACGATTTCTTTGGCCTGTTTTTTTGTAGCTACAAACATAATTTTACGGCCAGAAGCAGCTATTTTTCTGATAGCTTCACCAGCTTCTTCCATCTTGGCTGCAGTTTTGTGCAGGTCGATGATGTGTATGCCGTTACGCTCCATAAAGATATAAGGAGCCATTTTTGGGTGCCATTTGCGAGTAAGGTGACCGAAGTGTACTCCCGCTTCTAGCAATTCTTGAATATCGATTTTTTGTGCCATTTTTTTACTAGTTTACCTTCTGTTAGCTTTAACTCGTGCAACCGACAAGTAGCGTGTCTATCTTTCTCGTTTTATTTAGTCCACGGTCTTGCCTGTTTGGATACTAAACTAATCTGCACTTATATAAGTAGAGTAACAGAACTTTTTTAATGATTTTGTGATTTTTGAAAAAAGAATCGTAAACGATAGATTAACGTTTAGAGAACTGGAAGCGTTTACGAGCTTTCTTCTGACCGAATTTCTTACGTTCTACCATACGAGGGTCGCGAGTAAGCAGACCTTCTGGTTTAAGAACCGCACGATATTCTGGGTTAACTTCGCATAGTGCACGAGAGATACCCAAACGGATAGCTTCTGCCTGACCGTTGATACCGCCACCTACTACAGTAGCTACAACGTTGAAAGTACCCTTAGTCGCTGTCAGTTCAAAAGGCTGAGCGATTTTGCCTTGCAGGATTTCTGTAGAGAAATATTCGCCTGCTGGACGTTTGTTGATAGTGATTTGGCCGTCTCCTTCGCTCAGAAATACTCGTGCTACGGCTGTTTTTCTACGTCCGATAGTGTGAATTGTTGCCATTACTTAAGGTCGTTAAGATTGATTAATACTGGGTTCTGAGCTTCTTGTTTGTGTTCTGCACCGTTGTAGATGTAAACATTTTTAAGAAGTTTGGCTCCTAGACGATTTTTAGGAAGCATACCTTTAAGAGCAAAACGCACTAGACGAGTAGAATCTTTTACCAAAAGTTCGCTCGCTGTGAGTGTTCTCTGTCCTCCTGGATAACCTGTGTAACGGGTGTAAACTTTACCGTCCAGTTTTTTTCCGGAAAGAGCTATTTTACCGGCATTAATGATAACGACGTTATCACCGCAGTCCATATTGGGAGTAAAGCATGGCTTGTACTTACCACGGACTATCATGGCAACCTTAGAAGCTAGACGACCCAATGTCTGGCCTTCGGCGTCAACCAAGACCCATTTTTTGTCGGCAGCTGCTGTGTTTACCGCATCTGTTCTGTAACTCAATGTGTTCATTAATTACTGTACTTAAAAATTGTTAAAATTATATTCAATACCCCATTCTATTGGGGCCTGCAAATTTAGTGATTTTTTATATAAAAACCACTATGCCACGTCTTTTTTTTACAAAGACGTGGCATAGATATATTTTGTATTGACTATCAAGCAAATAACCTTAATATGTCATTGCCAAAAGCCAGTATCATTATTATCATCAGTATCACAAAGCCTGCCATCTGGGCATACTCTAGAACTTTTTCTGATGGTGGACGACGCGTAATCATTTCATAAAGGATAAAGACTGCGTGGCCTCCGTCCAGGGCTGGTATAGGCAGTATGTTTACCACTGCCAGCATTATGGATAAAAATGCCGTAAGCTGCCATATTGTAAGCCAATCCCAAGTAGATGGGAACATACTACCCATCGTGATGACACTACCTACCTTTTTATATGCTTTGGTTTCGGGGTTTACTATCTTTTTGACTTGTTCCCAGTAGCTTACTATCTTGTCTTTGGTGATGATAGCACCACGGTAAAGCGATGGAAAGAAACCATATTCCTTTTCTGTGATGTTAAAGATTTCTTTTTCTATGAGCATAGATGGTGAAGGCAGTACATATATACCCAATTTACCTTCCTCACTTACCTGTGCTCCTATGAATACCGCTGCACCATCTCTATCTACTTCCAGCATCACGTCACGTCCTGCATAAGACATAAGTATAGGTGATGCTTGGTCATAGTATGGTGTAGGTGTGCCAGATATAGAGCGTATGATGTCTCCCTTTACAAGACCGCTAGTAGCATTGATAGAACTGTCTGGCAGTTCGGCTACCATAAACGGTATGCGTGGATAGATAAAGAATGGGTCGGCACCTTGTGAGAAGTGGTCTATGTAGTCCACCGGTATAGATAGTGTAGTATCACGTCCATCGCGGGTAACGGTTACCGTTTCACCCATAAGAAGTTCGTTATACACGTCAAAGAATTTCTCTATCTCGCGACCATTTACCTCTTTTATAACGTCACCATTTTTAAGACCTATAGGTGTGGTAAGCGTCGAGTCTATTATCATTATACCGTCTTTCACGTCGCGTGCAGCCACATATGTCTCGCCTTTGGAGAAAACGACCATAGAGTATATAAACCAAGCGAGTATCACGTTCATAACCACACCACCCACTATGATGATAAGACGTTGCCAAGCGGGTTTGCTACGGTATTCCCATTTTTGAGCAGGCTGTTTAAGGGCTTCGGTGTCCATACTCTCGTCCACCATACCGGCTATCTTACAATAACCTCCCAATGGCAGCCAACCTAAACCGTATTCTGTCTCGCCTATCTTTTTCTTAAAGAGAGAAAAATAAGGGTTGAAGAATATGTAAAATTTATCGACTCTCGCTCCGAATATCTTGGCCGTGATATAATGTCCAAATTCGTGTATCGTTACAAGTATCGTGAGCGAAAATACAAACGCAAGTATTTTTATTATTATGTCCACTTTTAAAATGTATTTGAGTTATAACTGCAAATGAGGTGCAAATATAGTGTTTTTATCATCAAGAGAAAAATTCGAGGCGGCATATCTCTTTAAGGTACGCGAGCGAACGTGGGATATGAAAATCTGTAACGTGTAGGCTGTAATAGGTCATAAGGATATGCCATAGTTTCTCCCATTGGTCGGTGGTGTATGAGTGTGGAGATGTGTCTATGCTCCTATCCAACGAGAAAAAAAGATTGCTGTATGATGGTGTGAGATAGTATTTATGAGATGGTTGGAAGGGAGTAAATACGCCTTCACACATATCGTAGTATGATGCTACTACTGTGTTTTCTCCTCGTGGTGCAAAACCCAATGCTGCACATAGTTTATATGTATATTCTAGGCATAAAAAGCGTACATCACTACTGGACAATAATGACAGATATTCCTCCAAAAGGAAAAAAAGTGGAGAGTCATCTATCCCCCCGCGTATGCTACATCGTGTGATATCACACATAAATAATTTCTGTGCTGCACGCACAGGTGGTAGCGGTGCATTAACAGGGTGGGTGGGAAGTAGTGTCATCTCCTTGATATAGGGTAATGCACCACTGCCACTACAAGGGGAACATACATACTCTACCATCATTCCCACCGTGGTTTCTATCATACGCACTTGGGATTTATGGCGGGAGAGTCCCTTGCGAATGACGCTTATAAGACCTTCGGTAGTGAGAATGTTGAGAATGACACTGTCACTCCCATACTGGGTGCGAGAGAGTATTATCCCCGTTTGTCTTGTCATCGTCCAGCCTCGGCAAGTCGTGAGTCTATGATGTTGAATACCTCTTCTTTCAGGCGTTCTTTATCCTCGATACTCATTCCTTTGGTCTCTATCGGTTTATCTATCACTGCACGCAATAGACCTGGGTGACCTTTCAGTACATCTGATGGGAACAACTCTACGTTATCAAGGAATGTAACAGGCAGGATAGGTATTCCGCAATCTATCGCCAGTACAAATGCTCCGTCTTTGAATGGCATAAGACGGCGAGTGTGGTTTTTGGTAGTGCCTTCTGGGTAGATATAGATACTACGTCCGCGTGCTATTTCGGCTTTTGCTTTGGGAAGTATGCTACGACGTGAATCCAACGAACGTCTGTCCACCAGTATGTTTGAACCTTTATATATAGCGCCAAATACAGGTATCTTGGCAAGTTCAGCCTTACCTACAAAGACAAACTGCAATGGAACAGAAAGATAACTCAACATTATATCTGCTGCCGAAGAGTGGTTTGACACTATCATATATTGACGGGAGTAATCTATGTTCTTTCCACCTTTTATAGAAAATATAAATCCAGATAAAAGAAGTATAGAAAAACTCCATATGCGTGCCAAAACCGAGAAAAATCCATAAAATCGTGGTGTAGATACAGATATAAGAAGTGGTATGGACAGTATGAGAGTTACCAGGAATGCCATTATTGCTACCCAGGCTCTCCATATGCGTTGAACGATGTCGTGAATAGTTTTCATTATATATGTCTATTATATAGGTTTATTTTTCAGTTTACTTAAAAATCGTTCGGCACTTACTACCACTCGTGTATGACGGGCACTGCCTACTATCTCATTTCGAGAGTTTTTTACTTCTATTTGAAGATAAATACTATGGCCTTCGTGGGCTACAACTTCGGCTTTTGCGGTAAGTGTTTCTCCCACCATAGAAGCCTTGAGGTGTTCTATATTTATTTCCACTCCCAGTGATGTTTCACCTTCGGGAAGGGTTATAGCTTTTATAGCGGTGTTTTCCATAAAGGCACATAGTGCAGGAGTAGAAAATACCTCTAGTGTGCCGCTACCCATATAGGCAGCTGTCATATCTCGTGTAACGATTATATTCTGTGTATAGGAACTTTTGGTCATTTAATAGTAATGGCTATGATTTGACCTGCAAATATACTCATAAAGTGTGTTATACCAAAAAATAGGAAGGAATACGTCATATATATGCCATATGTAAATCGAGCGGCACTAAATGCCGCTCGATATGTTCATAGAGATTATATGAAATTTAGAATTTTATATCTATACCCATCATAAAGTTAATGCCTGCCTGTGGGAAATAATAAGCATCACGGTCATATATTGCACCGTTTGATATGTACATAGCGTTAAACAGGTTGTTTATCTTTCCTCTTAGACATATAGCAGGAAGGATACGTCCTTTTTTGAAATCATAGCTCATAGATAGGTCTGATACTATATAATCATCCAGCAAGGACTCTTTAATGTTGTTGTTACTCATATATTGTTCGGCTACATAACGCGTGTCAAAATCTATCTTTAAGGCTTTGAGCGGGATAAAGCTTATCTGTGCAAATCCTGTAACGGCAGGGCTATAAGATATGTGAGTGTCTTTTATAAGGTTATCTTCTACCATAAGACCTTTTATTACGTTGTCTGAAAGTGTGATAGAGATATTCCCCTCCAACCATTTAAATGGTCTGTATCCAGCTGCCAGTTCTATGCCCAGTCTATAACTCTTGTCCACATTTGTACGAATGACATATCCAGAATCATCTAGACGGCCGGTAGGTACCAGTTGGTCTCGGTAATACATATAGTAAACATTTGCCGAAAGATTCAGTGAAGGACGACTATACACATAGCCCAACTCTATATCGTCCATATATTCTGGACGAGGCTCTATGTCGCTATCGGTATAATCGCTGCGATTGGGCTCTTTGCTGCCACGTGAATAACTCATGTAAAAGCGGTGATATTCATCTAACTGATAATTTATTCCTGCCTTTGGGTTAAAGAAAGAGTATCTGTTATCAAAGTCTATCACAGCATTTTTGTCTTCCACGCCTTTCATAGTGTAGTCTATGTGGCGATACTGGAGGTCTATGTAAAATGATAGAGCGTCGTTAATGTTGTATATACCTTTCCAGAAGACGTTCATATCATCTTTAATGGTATTGTTAAAATAGAACTGATGACCTTTGGGGATATTTGGGGAGTATTCTGCCCATATTACCTCCCCGTAATGGTCTCCATCATAACGTGAATAGGCTGCCGAAAGAGTAGATGTTATATTCTTCCCGTTATATTCTGCATATACAGTGCCGCCATAGTAGTGGTTATACAGCCACTTCTGTGGTATGACATCGGCATACTCTATGATTCCTGTCGATGTTTCTATCGGTGATATGCCGTATCGTGATAGCGAAGCGTCTTGTTTGTAACTTTCATAATACCCACGACCAAATGTATAGTGCAGTGTAGAACCTATAGTCCAGTTTCCAGTCTTGTGAGAAAAGATTAATTGCAGGTGGTCTTGTGAATAGTTGTCGGTCTCGTTGTCATAATACCCTATGACGTTTGTCCAACTGTCATCATAGATGGCCCCACAGGAATTAAAACGACGATTTATTTTAAGTGTTGCGGCATCTACACCATTCCATGCTTGATATGTCGTCTGTCGTCCACCGAATGATATGATTTTAAGAGATGTTTTATGACCATAGTATCCGCCTTGCAGGAAATATGAAGAAACGTCAGACGAAGCACGTTCTATATAACCATCGCTGTATCCACGTGTCAGACGTCCAGATATCTCGTAATGCTCACCTAGCAGTCCGCTGGAAAATTCTCCCTGAAAGTGTTGTGTAGAATAACTACCAGCATTATAATGTAGTGCAGCGCTGGCTCTGTCCAGCGGAGAAGATGTCGTTATGTTTACACTACCGCCAAAAGCTCCACAGCCATTGGTAGAGCTACCTACACCGCGTTGTACGGTTATCTCTTGGGCGTTGGAGGCAAGTCCCGGTAGGTTTACCCAGAACACTGCTCCCGATTCAGAGTCATTAAGAGCTATACCGTTTATCGTGACATTGGTACGGGTGGCATCGGCTCCTCTTATACGCATAGATGAATACCCCAGTCCTATACCGTCGTCTGTGGTAGATACGACCGATGCCATGTTCTGTAACAGTCCTGGAATGTTCTGCCCGTAAGAGGCTTTTTCTATTTCATCTTTCTCTATGCTTTGTAGAGAGAAAGGGTCATTATCCCCCGATAGAGTAGGGGAGATGAAGACTTCGTTTAGGTGGATTGTAGAGTCTTTAAGTGTGATGTTAATCTGTGAGTGAGATAAAAAATCATCTGAACTCCCTACAAATGTGTGATAGAGCAGGTGACTGACGCGTATCTCCCACGACGTGTCGGGTAGATTTTTCAGGGCAAAATTACCTGCCGCATCTGTTGCTGTTCCTGTGCTTTTTCCCGATGAAAGGGTAATCTGTACGGTGGCGTTTTCTATTGCATCACCGTGAGAGTCTGTTATACGACCAGAAATCTCATTCTGGCAGTAGAGGTTGAGTGAGG
Source organism: Flavobacteriales bacterium (assembly GCA_017537565.1). Lineage (GTDB taxonomy): Bacteria > Bacteroidota > Bacteroidia > Flavobacteriales > UBA1820 > Merdimorpha. The sequence goes on along the minus strand of JAFYKQ010000115.1, from coordinate 3,746 downwards.
CTATCGTGAGAATAGCCAGTGAAAGGAATTGTTTAAAAAAATAAGCCATTGCTTGAAAAAATTTATGGTTAATTCAGCAAAGGCGTACCAACGTCGAGAGCGAAGGATTTGACGTTGCCTTCTTACTCTCTTTTCAATAAGATAATGAGATGTAAAAAATCCAATTTTCCTAAACGGTGTGACCCGCTCGAGGTTCAAAGGGTATAATCTCAGCCGTTATTGTGGCACCCCTAATGTGAATGTGTTTTGCTGTTTTATAAAAAACCGTGCCTCAAGGCACGGTTTTTGTATCTATACGCAGATTACAGGTTTTTAGCTGCTCCGCGAGCGTATTCTATGTGTTGATCTATCATTGCAGCTTGAGCTGACTGTGGATAGTCGTTTTTGATTTTTTCGTAATGTTTGGCTGCTGTGCTATACTGTTTAAGGTACATAGCAACATTACCAGCCTTCATAAGATAGAAAGGAGCTGTAAAGTCGTTATCACGAGCCGCAGCTGCCTTTTCATAGTATGCAAGAGCTTCAGATGCCTTGTCTTGTTCTGCATAGCAATCTCCTATCATACCCAGTGCCTCGGCAGCTGTGATTTCGTCGTCAGACGCGTATGATTTAAGGTAAGATATTGCAGTTTCATACTGTCCCTGTTTATAGTATGCAGCACCAGCCAGATATTTGGCTATGTTACCAGCTGCCGTAGAAGAGAATTGGTCTGCTATTTTTACCAATCCCAAGTGTGCTGGGTCTCCATCCAGTGCCAGTGTCAATGAGTCCATCTCATAAGCCTTCTGTGCAAATGCCAACTCTTCTGTCGCTTCGTTTTCTGATGGAACAACCACCCAAGTGTGATATCCCCATACAGCCACCAATATAACTACCACCGCAGCGATAGAAAGAGTGATGTGGCGTTTGTGTTTTTCTAGGAATTGTTCTGCTTTTGAGGCGTTCTTGTCCAGTTTGTTTACTATGTTTTCAGCCTGTTGTGAGGCCTGTGGACGTATCGTTTTCTGTTTACGGTATGTAGCCATATCTATTTTTAATGATTTATTATCAATGTGTTTTTTTTAACAGATGCAAAAGTAATACTTTTCTTTGGTGTACAGAAATATTTTGCCGTTAAAAAATCACATAATAATTACATATTTTTTATTATTTCTACCGAAGGTTCTATTTTTGTTTGCTCTTCTGTGATAGGAGTAGGAGATTCGGTTTCTATAGACAGTATGTCCTGGGTGCTTTTAAGTGTAATGTCCAGTGTTGCCTGGCGGCTAGATATAATAGCATTACCATGAGAATATGAATCGCCACGATATATAGTTCCGTTCTTGTGTATAAAGTCAGACGTCATAGTAAAGTCGGCCGTTAGTTTTTTAAGACGGAATTTGCTCAATGGTTTGTCTGATGTGATGTTAATCATATTGATGAATCCTACAAATTCATCTGGCAATTTTTTACCAAATGGGATATTGACATAGACATAGAAACTATTGTCGGCCTTTGTTATGCTGTATGTTAATCTATCTATGTAAAGCACACCAGTCTGTCTATATTTAATTATTCCCAGAAAGCCCAACTTATATTTCATAGTGAGCACATAGTGTGTGTCTGTCTGTGCAGTAAATTCCCAATTGTTTGTATCCTGGTCCAACATCTCCTCTATCATAGCAGATGTAACGGTAAGACCTTTTATATTTGTAGAAGGGTCTATTTCTTTAATTTCGTCATCATCTCCATCGTTATCATCTTCTTCATCGAGCAATCCCAATTTTTTTTGAGTAGCGGTATCAGACAATTCGTTCTCGACATAATTCTCAACACGAGGATTGATATAAGCCTTGATGTCCAATACCTGTGTCATATCTTTTTTCTTCCAGTCTTCTTCATATATATCGGCCAGAGATTCTTGATATACAAGTATCTGGTCTGAAGAAGCAACAGATGTCTTTGACAAAGTGTGATAGCGGGCTTCGTTATTTTCTATATCACGCAAGAATTGTTCTTTTACCATTTTGAGCAGTTCTCCCATTTCAGAACGGCTCTTCTTTGGTGTGTTTTTGCCTGATGTGATACTTACTTCGGCCAGATTTATTATGTCTTCTTCCATAAGGACATGAAGACTGTCTACTACATTGGTATCGATAGGAGTAGAGTATGTCTTGTATCCCACAAATGAAATAACCAATGTGTCTGGGAGCATATTTTTTTCTACATTGAGGCTGAATGTTCCATCGCTGCCTGCCATGATGCCAGTTTTAGGGTTGGATTTAATATATACACTGGCATAAGGAATAGCATATGTAGAGTCTTTTATCGAGCCTTTTATCTCGATGGTCTGTGCGTTAATGGAAATACACGCAAATGAAAGAAAGAATAGAATGATGTTCTTCATAAATATAGGGTTTAATAAAAATTTTCATCTGTTAAGAAATCTGTGTCGTCATCATCTGCATAGAAATCATCGTCCTCTTCATCAATGTCCCAGTTGTCGTCATCTTCCCACTCCTGGTCAAAATATCCCAATATGGAATTAGCCTCATAATCCTGCATATCACGGCGGTCTTTCTTGGTAGGGCGGCCTTCGCGATAAGCATTTACATACTGTGTGCGGGATAGACGCATCATTTCTGCACGTTCTATTTCCTCGGCAGGGGTGATGTCTTTTATGTTTTCTGCCACTAGTTTGGCACCTATACGGCTTTTGGGAATAGCGAGTATGAGGTATTTATAATGTATCTGATTCTTGCGGACGGTTATCGTGTCGCCTACTTTTACCTCACGAGAAGCTTTGGCCTGCACGCCATTTACCTCCACTTGGTTTTTGTGGCAGGCTTCGGCGGCTATGCTGCGTGTTTTATACAGACGCACGTGCCATAAATATTTGTCTATTCTCATAGGTGTGGGCGTTTATTAAAATTTTAATATCAATCCTATGGTGTTCATAGATGATACTATGAATGTGTATAATACGAATTGCAAATATACTAAAAATAGAATAAATACACATATTTAATATAAAAGGACGCCACGCGTGGCGTCCTTTTATTACAGTCGTGTTATTTTAATTTCTCTGGAATGCAAGTATCATATGGGTGGAGAGGTCTATTTTCATCTTTTGGACTTCGCGTTGTTCACGCAGACGTCCCACCAGTTCTTGCTCCCAAGCAGTACCTATCACCAGGTGTGTGCTATCTAATTCCAGCACTATGAAGCGTTCTTTTTCGGTAGTGGCCTTGCTGTCTTTGGTGGCGGGAATGATGTACTTGAGTTTCAGTTTGTCACCATTTAGACTCCAGTGGAAATTGGATATAGTTTTACCCAGATATGAACTCATGCCCTTGCCGTCACGAGCAAATGTAAATATGGTACCACGAGGAAATGATTCGCCTCCCATAAAGTTGCGTGGAGGGATACCGTCAGAAAGAAATCCGTTTAACGTCCAGTGTCCCATTATGGCATTGTGGTAGGAGAGCATTACTTCTTTCTCGCTAATCTTGATGCCGTCATCGGTCTTTTTTACGGTTACTTTTTCGGCTGGGATTTTGTCTGTTTTGTTTTGGGCAGTGATGGTAAATGCTCCTGCTGCTATGATGCAGGTGCATAGTAATAGATAAAGTGTTTTTTTCATCTTGGGATAGTTTTGGTTTTAAGGTTTATCATATATAAATATAGGTAAAATATATTCTATATGCAACCTTATTTTTTATATCCTATGGTGGAGATATAACAAAAGGCTCGCCCCTCGAGGGGCG
>JAFYKQ010000114.1 GCA_017537565.1 Flavobacteriales bacterium | reverse complement strand
TACCGTCGTGTAAGAGTCTTTTATTATATCCTGTGTCATAGTATTATTTTCTGCATCACATAATCGTCCATCACATATCCACTGCCTATATCTGTAACCACATCATCTACCACTTTATAACCTTTATTTATATAGACATTATATGCTCTGTCATTGTATTTATTTACCGTGAGATATATGGCCAGCAAAGCCTCGCGGTGACACTTTTCTTCCAAAAAACCAAGTGCTACACTAGATATCCCACGTCCACGATATTCTTCTTTTATATATAGTTTACTCAAGAATAGACGTTTTTCTTCCACTTTCACACCCACAAATCCTACTCTTTCCCCATCACACTCCACAAAATAATACTCATATCCTTCTACAGATACCTGTCGTGATAATACATTTACCGAAAGAAATTTTGATAGCATATACTCTATCTGCTCACCAGATAGAATAGAGGCATAACACTCTCTCCATATAGTCCCCGCCATAGATGCCAAGTGTAGCAAATCCTCTTCTTTTTCTATTCTTACTATACGTGTATTCATAAAGACAAATGTACAAAAAAAGGCTCTGCCGTGCAGAGCCTTTTTAAGTAGTATCATTTATTTATTCATCATTTTTTTCAAATATACCTTTGATTGCACCCAACGAACCAAGTGCCGCCGTAGCCTCATAAGGTATGTAAATAGTCTTGTTATCCTCTCCCGAAGCGATATTTTTAAGACTATCTAGGTAATGTACTGCTATGAGATACTGTGCAGGGTCTGTCTTACCTTCCGAAAGAGCCTTTGTTACACGTTCTATGGCTGCAGCTTCGGCATTTGCGACCGCTATACGGGCTTCGGCTTGACCTTCTGCTTCCAATATCTGTGAACGTTTGCTACCTTCGGCACGTTTTATCTGGGCTTCCATTTCACCTTCGGCATATAGGATTTGAGACTGTTTGGCTCCTTCGGCCTCGAGGATAGTGGCACGTTTGTCACGTTCTGCACGCATCTGTTTTTCCATCGCATCACGTATATCACGTGGAGGATTGATATCTTGCAGTTCCACACGGTTTACCTTGACACCCCATTTGTTGGTAGCCTCGTCCAGTATCTCACGCAAACGACTATTTATCGTATCACGAGATGTAAGAGTCTCATCAAGGTCCAGGTCTCCTATCACGTTACGCAGTGATGTCTGTGTCAATTTTTCTATTGCCTGTGGAAGATTTGATATCTCATACACAGAACGTACAGGGTCCATTATCTGGAAATAAATAAGAGCGTTGATTTCTGTAACGATGTTATCTCTCGTTATCACGTTCTGTTTTGGGAAGTCATATACCGTCTCACGTAGGTCTATACGTTCTTTGGATACATGGCGTACTATTACTCCTCCCCCAGGCACTTCGCTTGTGAAACGCCACAGTATAGGACGAGGTTGGTCTATGACAGGTATTATGACATTAATACCCGAATGCAGTGTCTTGTGATAACGTCCCAAACGTTCTATTATCATCACCTCAGACTGCTGAACTATACGTATACCCTTTGCAAGGATAATCACCACAAATACCACCAATGCAACTAGCACTATGGTGCCAAATGTAAAACCTTCCATAATTTTATATCTGTTTTAAGTTAATGCCTTATTTAACTGGTACCACCACCATCACTATACTGTCTATACGTACCACACGCACATCTTCACCAGCCTCTATGGGGCTATTATCTATGCTACGGGCAGGAAATATATCCCCATCTATTCTCACCTCGCCTTTAAGTGTAGGGTCTTCTATTGCCTTGGTAAGGCGTCCTACACGTCCTACCAACGCGTCTTGGTTGGTAGCTACAGCGTCTTTACCTTTTTTAAGCAGATACTTGACCGCAAAAGGTCTTATCACCACAAATACCAGCAATGACACCACCGCAAATGCTATGAGCTGTGTGTTCACACCTACACCACAAGCCGAAAGCACAGCTGCCACCAGTGCCCCTACCGAAAAACAACCCACCGTAAAACTAGGCAGAAGAACCTCTGCTATAAGGGTGATTATGGCTATCACTGCCCACACCCACCATACAAATATAGTTTCCATCGTTTATATGAGTTTTAAAGTTTCTTTTACGCCTATAAAATTAGCTATTTTTTATACGCCTACAATATATATTGTGATATTTTTTTTCACCAGAAGAAAATCCTATCACAAAATCATCGTCACTACCGTCCTTTATTTTCAACTGGCGTTTAAGCTCATCGGCACGCATAGGATAGTTACGTGTGACAACATTGGCTTTAAGAGTAGGGAGTAATTTTTTAACACTTTTACGATTTACCTCCCCCACTACTTCAAACACCCTACCGGCAAATCCCTCTATCCTCTCTCCCGACGTGTAAAGAAACGTCCCCACTCCTACCTTTTTAAGCCCCATAGATGCCGCATAGTCATCTGCAACCCCAGCCTTACGCATAGCAGCACTCACATCATAGAGATAACGATAATCCCCCGCAGTATCTATCTCTACACTTACATCTGTTCTCTTTTTATAAACAAACGGGACTCTATCTTCACCATCTATATCTACCGAAAATATATCTAATCCACCCTCATATTCTCTCTCTTGCACGACCAGTATTTCTTTAACTTCTCCCTTTAACGCCACTACGTGTATTTCTTTTACCGCCTTCATTTCCCGTGAGACAAGAGATATGTCCACCATAGGAGATAGTTTGGTCATTACTACTCTCGATGATTCCAGCAATACGTCCTGCCATTGCAATACATTTGGTGAGCAGTCTTCTATACGATACACCCTGTCTTTCTTGTCATCACGGCGGGCTGGGTCCAGGTATATAAAATCATATTTTTTATCATTTGCCGCTATATCTTCCAGTCCATCAGTAGCGTGAAGAGTGATATTAGCTTTTTCCAACACAGCAAAATTGTGCTGCACCACACGAGCCAAACCTTCGTTTATTTCATAATAATCCAGATGTTTACACACATCACTCAACGCCATACTATCTATACCAAATCCACCCGTAAGGTCTACCCCTCTCTCTCCCGATACCAGCGTAGCCTTATATCTGGACGTTGAGAGTGTAGAACACTGTTCTATGGACACTCCTGCTGGATAAACTATTTTATGATTTCTATATAGATGTGGCAGCTTACTTTCGGCTTTTAACAAACTTTTTATTTGCCCCATAAGTTCCACATACGGCACATCTGGAAATGGATTTTTAACTATCCCGTGATGAAAATCACGTCTGGTGCTATCCAGACGCATAAATTCCTGCACTCTATCATTTAAAATTTTTTCAAACTCCTCCATAATTTTTTAACAGGAATATAACTTTTCATTCATACTTTTTCATATTTCAGGGAAGTATCTTTGTAATGGAAAAAGGAAAGTGTTAGTTCTTTAGAAAGTGAAAAAGTAAAACGTTTTTAGTGTTAATTGTTAGATTTTGAGTAAAAGGGCATTTCGAGTGGTAAACGAGATGCCCTTTTATTATTTGATTTCTATAAAAAATAACAGCCTATATATCTCTCCTTCTAAAATATAGCTCTTATTTCTTTTTTAATATACGATAGAGCCTCTTCAGATGGCACAGGACGAGTCCTGCAATACTGGATAACAGCTTCCTTGACTTGGTTTACACTCGTTGCTCCTGCTTCTCTTACAGCGTCATCTATAAGACATTCCGATGCTATACGTGCCGCCTTTACCATCTGCCAAGCAGCATCAGACAGATACACCTGTTGTGACAGATTATATTCGTACTCCTGCTCTATGTGGTCTTTTAACAATCGTACATAATCCTCTACTCCTTCACTATATGGCTGCACCCTGCACACCAGTGATAGCGGAGATATACGTTCCAGTAGCAAAGCTATACGTTCATAAGCCTGAAAACGTACAGGCATCGACACCTTTTGCATATCCTGCATATCATCTGTTCTACGTTTTTCGGCCTCGGTATATTTCTTGAAGGCATACCACATAAACAGTCCCATAAGTATTACCGGCAGAACATATTTTACCAGGTCAAAGACCATCGAAAGTGTTGTATTTTCCATATTTACTCGTTTTTTCTATCAAAAGAGAGTCCCCCATCTGGGCAGACTCTCCTTATAAAACATTATTATTTTTCAGCTACTTTTTCACGTACTTTTACTTCCAATTCTTCGGCCAATTCTGGAGTATCGCGTATGATACCCAGCACCGCATCACGGCCTTGTCCTAGTTTTGAATCGTTATAAGAGAACCAACTGCCGCTCTTTTTAACTATATCCATATCCACCGCCATATCCAGCAATTCTCCCACACGAGAGATACCCTCGCCATACAGCACATCAAATTCGGCACTACGGAACGGAGGTGCAACCTTGTTTTTAACAACTTTAACACGCGTACGGTTACCTATCACGTTATCACCCTTGCCTTCGCCCTTGATTTTTTCACCACGGCGTATATCTATTCTCACCGATGCATAGAATTTAAGAGCATTACCACCTGTCGTCGTTTCTGGGTTACCAAACATAACACCTATCTTTTCACGCAACTGGTTGATAAACACTGCCACACATTTGGTCTTGGAAATAGTACCCGTTATCTTACGCAGTGCCTGTGACATCAGTCGAGCGTGAAGGCCCATCTTGGAATCACCCATATCGCCTTCTATCTCGCTCTTTGGTGTAAGTGCCGCCACCGAGTCCACCACTATGATGTCTATCGCACCACTACGCACCAAGTTTTCCATTATCTCCAATGCCTGCTCACCATTATCTGGTTGAGAAATGATAAGATTATCTACATCTACGCCCAGTTTTTCGGCATAGAAACGGTCAAAGGCGTGTTCGGCATCTATAAAAGCAGCTATACCGCCAGCCTTCTGTGCTTCGGCTATCGCGTGAAGTGTAAGAGTCGTTTTACCCGAAGATTCTGGCCCATATATCTCTATTATACGTCCACGTGGATATCCTCCCACACCCAGTGCCAAATCAAGTCCCAATGAACCCGTAGGGATAACCTCTACTTTTTCTACCTCGTGTTGTCCCATTATCATCACCGAGCCTTTACCATAGGCCTTGTCCATCTTTTCAAGCACCGTTTTAAGCGAAGCCAGTTTGGCTTCACGTACAGATGCCGCATCTGTATCCATCATTTTATTTTTACGTTTATCTTCTGCCATAATTTATAAGTTATTTTATTTGGTCAAATATACGCATAAAAAACAAATATGCTACATCACCAACATACAATTTTGGATATAAATCACGTCTGTGTCTTATATTTTTCTCCTATGCTTCACTCAACGACACTCCATACCTTCAAGTCTTTCTCTCTTTAAGCATCTGCCAATATAACCTGATGCAATGTAAGTGTTTCCAGATAGTCTATTATCGACTGGTCAAGAGCTATTTTACCCTCTCCCACAGGAAGAGACACAGACACCCCAGTAGATTTATCCACTACTTTTATTTCCAGTTTATTATGTCCTTTGTTACTCTTTACAAACGCCAGTAATTTCTCTACCATACGTCCATCTATATTTGCCACATCTAGCGTAATGGTTACGTTTTTGGGGAAATCGTGTGGTACTTCCGAAAGCAATCGTACATCTTCCACCTGAAAACGAGGACGACCCACCGCTCCCGTTTCTCTATTTACCCAGCCTTGCATCACTCTGGCTCTTATGTAAACAAAGGTATTCATCTGTAAAAAGGCACGGAATTTGAGGAAATCACCCCTGTAAAGAGAGAACGAATAACTGCTAGATGTATCCTCTATCGTATAAAAACCACAAGGGTCACCTTTGGCCGTGGTAGATTCTTCGGCCTTGGTAATCATACCACCCAACGATACTTCTCGCCCTACCAGTCTTTCCAGTCCTACAGACACTTCTTCTGGTGTTACCGTGCAGTATCTATCCAGCACAAAACGATGTTCGTCCAGCGGATGGGAAGATATGTAAAGTCCTACCACTTCGCGTTCTTTTTCCAGTTTATTCATCGGTGCCCATTCTGCACATACAGGCATCATAGGTTCGGGGATATCTGTTCCTCCACCTCCAAACATATCTGCAAAAAGCGACACCTGTGAACTGTTTTTCTGTTCGCGTACAGCCTCACCATATTTTATAGCACGCTCCATCATATCACTCTTGCCGTCCTGCACAAAATATGCCGAACGCGGATACCCAAAACAGTCAAATGCTCCCGAATACACAAAATTCTCTATCGTACGTCGCGAACAAGCACTCTTGTCAACCCTTACCGCAAAATCAAATATCGATTTATACTTGCCGTTTTTCTTTCTGTCTTCCAGTATATAGGCTATCGTGTTGTTACCCACGTTTTTAACCGCTCCCAGTCCAAAGCGTATATCACCCTCCTTGGTCACCGAAAATTTATATTCAGACTCGTTTATATCTGGACACAATATACGTACCCCCATACGTCGAGCCTCTTCCATAAAAAATGTAACCTCCTTTATATCATTCATATTATTGGACAGTACAGCCGCCATATATTCAGACGGATAATGAGCCTTCAGGTATGCCGTCTGGTATGCCACCCAAGCATAACACGTAGAGTGAGACTTATTAAACGCATATGCCGCAAATGCCTCCCAGTCTTTCCATATCTTTTCCAGCTTTTCCTGTGGATGACCTTTTGCACTGGCCTGTTCTATGAATTTTGGTTTCATTTTGGCTAGTACCGCCAACTGTTTTTTACCCATAGCCTTACGTAACATATCGGCCTCACCCTTGGTAAATCCTGCCAATTTCTGGGAAAGCAACATCACCTGCTCTTGATATACCGTAATGCCATACGTTTCGGCCAGATATTCCTCCATATCTGGCAAGTCATACGTTATCTCCTCCTCGCCGTGTTTACGACGTATGAACGATGGTATATACTCCATAGGTCCCGGACGATAAAGAGCATTCATAGCTATAAGGTCTGAAAAAGCCTCGGGACACAACTCACGTAGGTTTTTCTGCATACCAGGAGATTCATACTGGAACACACCTATCGTCTCTCCTCTCTGGAACAGTTTATATGTACGATTATCATCTATCGGTATGGCATCGGGGTCTATCTCTATACCAAAACGCTTCTTTATAAGACTCACCGTATCATTTATAAGCGTAAGCGTCTTAAGCCCCAAAAAGTCCATCTTGAGCAGTCCAGCAGATTCCACCACCTTGTTATCAAACTGGGTTACCATCATCGTGGAGTCCTTGGCTGTACCCATAGGCACGTGTTCTCTTATATCGGTCGGGGTGATGATGACACCACAGGCGTGAACTCCCAACGATTTTATAGAACCCTCTATCGTACGTGCCGTCTGTATGATATTGGCATCATTTGTCTCACTTTCTGCCAATTCCTTAAAGGCATTTGCCTTGTCTATTTCTTCCTGACGGTTCTTGAGTTTATCTTTAAGTTCTGCATCAGAAAGTTTGAATAGTTTTGAAAGACTTACTTCGGGGACTTTCTTACCCAAATCATTGACCTCACTAGGTGTATATCCCAACGCACGTGCCGTATCGCGTATAGAGTTTTTGGCTGCCAACGTGCCATACGTTATGATTTGCGACACTTGGTTTTTACCATATTTCTCTACCACCCAATCTATTATACGGCCACGGCCTTCATCATCAAAGTCTGTATCTATATCGGGCAGCGATACACGGTCTGGATTAAGAAAACGCTCAAAAAGCAAATCATACTTGATAGGGTCGATAGACGTTATTCCTATACAGTATGCCACCGCACTACCTGCCGCCGAACCACGTCCTGGACCTACCAATACACCCATCTCTCGTGCCGCTCGTATAAAGTCCTGCACTATAAGGAAATAACCCGGATAGCCTGTTTTGGCTATGATATCCAGTTCAAAATCTATACGTTCGCGAGTCTCATCGTCCATATCGGGATATACGCGTTCGGCACCCTTGTACGTAAGATAACGCAGGTATGCATTCTCGCCTCGTTTACCACCGTCTTTTTCATCTTCTGGGTCTATGAAACGCTCTGGTATATCAAACTTAGGAAGCAAGACTGGCTTTTTAAGTTTAAAACTCTCTACCTTATCTACCAAATGTGATATATTGCGTATAGCATCGGGCAAGTCATAGAATAGACGTTTCATCTCCTCCTGACTCTTGAAATAAAACTCATCATTTGGGAAACCAAATCGATAATCACGTCCCACACCTATAGGTGTTGATTGCACCTCTCCGTCCTTTATACACAGGAGAATATCGTGAGCATTTGAATCACTGCGGGCACCATAAAACGTGTTGTTCTGTGCTATGTAACGCACACCGTACTTCTTACAGAAAGCCAAAAGCACATTATTTACGCGGTCATTTTCAGGCAAACCGTGTCTCAATAGTTCCACATAGAAATCATCGCCAAATGTATCTACCCACCACTTGAATGCTTCCTCGGCTTTTTTCTCACCCATCTGCAATATGAGTTGTGGCACCTCTCCCTGTAATCCTCCCGATAGCGCTATGAGGTTTTCCTTGTACTCTACTATCGTCTCGCGTCCCACACGTGCATACTGACCATACAGCCCCACCGTATTTGCCTCGGTAGATAGACGTGCCAGATTGAGATATCCATCGCGGTTTTTGGCGAGCAACACCTGCTGGAAACGACGGTCTGGCTGGTCTTTGGTAAACTTGGTACGGCGGTAATCTTCGGCCACATATATTTCTGTTCCTATGATGACTTTACCTTTATACGGTTCCCATAGCTCTCCCTTGCCTTCTTCTTCTACTTTTTTATTGTGTTTTTCTACACCTTCGTTAAAACTATCTATGGCTATCGTCATATTAAACGCCCCGTACATATTACCTATGTCTGTAATACCTACGGCAGGCATCTTATTCTGCCAAGCCAATCTTATAAGCCCCTCGATATTGGTCGTGGCTTGCAGTATAGAGTACTGTGTATGATTGTGTATATGGCAGTAAGGCACATCTTTCAGTTCTTCGAGAACTTTCTGCACTTGCAGTTCTTTATCGCTTAGCTCTACTACCGTCTCTTCTTCTTCCTCTCTTTCTGGAACGTATGGTTTTACGTTAAGACCTATGGCCTTGATAGGGTCTGGATTTTCCTTTACAAAACGCGACAGATAATCCTTTTCAACCCCCAGAGCAACCGTAGAAAAATGCCCCAAACGCACCAATTCCAGAAAACAACGTGCCGTAGCCTCAACGTCTGCCGAAGCATTGTGTGCCGCATCAAAACCTTCACCAAAGAGATACTGATGCAGTTCTATAAGTTTTGGCAACTTAAAACGACGTCCTGCACCACCACCTATCTTACATAGTTCGGCTGTATCTTCTGTACAGGTATCCAGCACCCCCTTGCTTTCCAACGTATCACTCATACCCTTGCGATAATACTCACATCGCACCACCGGTATGTCAAAATATATGTTATGCCCCACCGCAAAACGCGTCTGTTCCAATGCACGAGAGAACTCCCCCAGCACAAACGACAGTTCCACACCTTCCTTCATAGCACGGGAAGTAGATATACCGTGTATCTTTTCGGCATTATAAGGAATATCATATCCTTCTGGACGTACTATGTAGTTACGAGCCTCTATAAGACGTCCCATATCATCGTGCAACTGCCAGGCGAGCTGCACCATTCGTGGCCAGTTATCTACTGCCTCGATAGGAGCATTGCGGTCTTTGGGAAATCCAGTAGTCTCGGTGTCAAATATCAGATACATAGGGCTATGGCTTATTTATATTTTCATTATGGTTATAGGACAAATATATGATTTTCTATGCCTAATTTTAAGCCACCACATCAAAAGTTATGAACATTTTATTTTTCTTTACTTTAATTTTAAATAAAAAAAACACTACTCTCTTCCCCTCTACAAAATAGTTATAAAACAAATTATTTCCTTCAAAATTGTCCCATTTTGCTACACAAATGACATTTTTTATCATTTTCAATCACATGACATAACGATATATTCCAAAACATATATGTAATACCAAAAAAAGTTCATAAATTTGCACAATTATGAAATTCTCAGCAAAACAAATATCCGAGATACTTCACGGAAGTATCGAAGGCAATGCAGAAGTATATGTGGACCGTCTTTCAAAGATAGAAGAAGGCGGAGAGGGAAGTATATCTTTCCTCGCAAATCCCAAATATACTCACTTTATATATGACACTACGGCTTCGATAGTGATAGTAAATGCAGACTTTGAAGCTACAGCTCCCATAGCTGCTACCCTTATAAGAGTAGAGAATGCTTATGTGGCATTCACACAGCTACTGGAGTTCTATGACAACTATATGAAATCCCTTAAATGTGGAGTAGAACAGCCT
>JAFYKQ010000113.1 GCA_017537565.1 Flavobacteriales bacterium | reverse complement strand
GACATTAAAAAAGGCGAGCCTTGAGGCTCGCCTTTTTTAATGTCGCGTAAACCACGTTACCTGACGTTTGGCATAGTTGCGGGAGGTTTGCTTTACCTTATCGATTGCCTCGTCCAATGTAGCCTTACCATCAAAATAATCAAAGAACTCGCGGTAACCGACGCTTTGCATAGCATTTGTATGACGATACTCCAGCAATGATTCTACCTCTTCCAGCAGTCCTGCCTGCATCATAACGTCCACACGGCGGTCTATACGCTCATACAGCAGTTCGCGTGGCATATCCATATATACTTTTTCTATATAAAAAGGGCGACTGTTTTTCTTTACCCCCAGGAACGAACTATATGCCTGCCCCGATGTTACACATACCTCCAGCGCCCTTAACACACGACGGGGATTTTTAATATCCACCCTCTCATAGTACACAGGGTCTTTTTCTTTTAATAGCTGCTGTATGTATTCCAATCCCCTCTCCTGCCACATATCATTTACCCGTTCTCTTACAGACTGTGGAATATCTGGAAAATCATCTATACCACACTCTACCGCTTGTAGATAAAGCCCAGAACCACCTACCATCACTATGTTCTTACCACGCAAGTGTATATCCTCTATACATTCCAGTGCATCTTTCTCATACTGGCCTATGGAATAATCCACATCTATCGCCAGATGTCCTATGAAATGATGCACCGCCTGTGATAGTTCATCGGCAGAAGGTTTGGCTGTGCCTATGTCCATACGCTCATAGAACTGCCGGGAGTCAAACGACACTATCTCGGCATTCCACTCACGTGCTATCTCTATAGCACGAGCTGTCTTACCCGATGCCGTAGCCCCAGTTACTGCTATTATCTTATATTTTCCCTCTTCTCTCATACTTTTGCAAATGTACGATTTTATAAGTACTTTTGTCTGCAAAATAATAGCTCTATAATACTTTTATAACCTATGAGTGGTAAAAATCATAAAGAAAAATTACACGATATACGTGCATTTGTTCTAGACGTGGACGGCGTAATGACAGACGGTCTGGTAACTATATTTCCTAATGGCGAATTTGTACGCCAAATGAGCGTCAAAGACGGATATGCTATGCAACTGGCCATAAAGAGAGGATTGAAGATATTTGTCATCACTGGAGGACGCGACGAATCTATAAAGATAAGACTCAATCGTCTGGGAATAGACGATATTTCTCTCAACACTCACGACAAGATGGACCGCCTGCACGAGTATTCACTTATGTATGATATCCCATTCTCACAGATGCTGTATATGGGTGATGACGTACCAGACATAGAACCTATGCGAGCCGTAGGACTAGCCACCTGCCCTGCCGATGCTTGCAGTGATGTTACAGCCATAGCAGACTACATCTCCCCATACAAAGGAGGACACGGTGCCGTACGTGATATCATAGAACAGACTCTACGCGTACAAGGTCTATGGGGTGAGGAAGATTTTAAAAATTATAACGCATAGACATCACACATACTATGACCAATAGTCTTCAAGACGCTCTATGTGGATACAAAATCATATTGGAATCGGGGAGTCCTCGTCGTAGAGATTTTTTCTCTTCACTGGGGATAGAATTTACCACCACTTCGCCAGATGTAGATGAAAGTTACCCGCCATCGCTCCCCCACCAAGAAATCCCACGATACTTGAGTTTAATCAAGGCCCGTGCCGTAAAACTATCCCACGATAACGAGATTGTCATCACGGCCGATACCATTGTATGCACAGATGAATATATGCTGGGCAAACCTTCCTCACGCGATGATGCCATACGTATCATCAGGGAGCTATCTGGAAAAACACACAATGTCAT
>JAFYKQ010000112.1 GCA_017537565.1 Flavobacteriales bacterium | reverse complement strand
TGGTATCAAGGCTCTTACTATAAAACACGATTCTCAGTATCTGTTGTCACAGGGATTGTCTAGTGAGATAGACTTGGTATCGGCATCGGCACAAGAGAAGGCTCTGTTGAAAGGTATGGGATTGGTTTGGAGTACAGAAATAGACGACCCAGATGTAGCACTTTCTACAATTACTCCAGTATATGTAAACTTTACAGACCTTATACGCAATATCAATAACCTTTCGGGAAGTGATGAAACGACGACATTTGAAGTGATAGCCGAGGACAAATACTCACAGACCAACGCCCAAGCTACACTAGGTGTTAAGGTTTCGCCAGTGATATTCTCTACGGTTACTCCTACCGCTGGTAATATATTTGCCAAAGGAGCCGAAGTCGTAATGAACTATGTGTCTGAACGCGAAGCTCCTGTACTACAGGTGAAGATAAACGGTGAATGGACTACTCCTAAACAGAGTATTTTGAGTAATGTAGGTGGTAAGATAAACGTACGCATAGGTGGACTTAATCCTTCTACACAATATACGTTCCGTACAGCGATACACTCTCACGTTTATTCAGACGAGTTTACATATACTACCGAGGCTGCATCACAGGTTCCTAACTCGACGATGGATAAATGGAGCGAGACTACTCGTAGTTATAAAAACTGGCTGACTACATATAAAATTACTCAGGTATGGCCTTATGCTAGTGGCGAGACAGATATATGGTGGGCTACACGTAACCCAGCATCTACATCACAGAATGCGGACCCATTTATGGAAAACTATACGGCCAATAACGGTACTACTCCTGTAAGCATAGATGGTAACACTGCCGCACAGATTATGTCTACTGGTTGGGGACGTGGTAATACAAATGCTGGTAGTGCTAGTATAAACTATAATAAAACTGCTGGTATGCTATTCATAGGTACTTATGACTTTACACTGGACGGTAGATACCTGGATACAGAGACTATAAATCTGGGACACGGTTTTGCATCACGTCCATCTACGTTTGGTTTCCGTTATATGTATAATCCTGCCGGTGGTGAAAGCTTCCGTGCATATGCAGTACTGGAAGACCGCTCTACGGGTACGGTTAAAGAATTGGCACGTGCCGAAATCACCGATGGTGCATCTGTGGGTTCTATGACACAGAAAACTATACCATTTGTATATAACGAAGAGTATAGATACACAAAAGCTACTCATATAACCATATACTTCATATCATCTACCGCTGGTGAGCCTACACTTAACCGCACAGAAAACAAGATGCGTTGTGGTAGCACGCTTACTATTGATGATATAGTATTGGGTTACGACTTTTAATTATAACTATTTAGAAAAGAAAAAGAAAAGAATCTATTATGAAAAGATTAGCCAAAATATTGATGTTGTCTTCTGTGGCGGTTATGATGTTTACCGCTTGTTCCAAAGATAACCAGAAGGAAAAAGAAGTAGAAAACGGGCAGTTGACGCTGTCTCTTAAAAAGGAAGGTGATTTTGTAATTACAGACGGAGGTGTTACTAGTAGTCAGGCTCCTATGACAAAGGCAGCTGCATCTGTTGACCTTTCGGCGTTCTATGTTGAAGTAGAAAGTACAGATGGTACTTGGTATAAAAAATGGAATTCATATTCAGAAATGCCAGAAGTGGTTACTCTTCCAGCCGATGAATATGTTATCACTGCGGCCAATGGTACACTCCAAAAAGCACAGTGGGAAGCACCTTTCTATCTAGGAGAGCGTTCTTTCAGTGTAGATATACAGGAATTGGCCAGCGTGTCTCTTACGGCTCGCCTAGCCAATGTTAAGGTAACGGTTGCTTTTTCAGATGAATTCTTGTCATTGCTAGATGATGTTAAAGCCATCGTGTCAAATGACGTGGACGGTGTGTTGGAATTTTCGGCTAGCGAGACTCGTGCGGGATATTTTGCTGTACCATCAGATAAAACACTTACTGTTACCATTACTGCCAAACGTAAATCTACAGGCGAATTTGTACAGGAAACTCTTCATATTACAGATATTGAAGCTCGTCAATGGCACAAGATAAATGTAGGTGTTGCTACGAGTGGTTCGGCATCTTTTGACCTGATTATAGATGATGAAATGATAGAGAAAGAAAAAGATGTAACTGTTCCAGATGCAGATGATATCATAGATAATAATGGCGATAATGGAAACTGGGACGATGACGATCAGGGTGATGATAATCCTTCGGGTGGTGAAGGTGAAGGCGAAGGTGATGAACCACAGGATACTCCTGCTCCTGTACTAGCTGGTGCTTCGCTTAATGGTAGTGCATTTGACCTTTCACAGCCAGTTGTACTTACACAGGCCGAAGCTAGTAACTGTATACTAGATGTAAGCATAACAGCTGCAGGTGGCGATATCACTATCCAAAACCTATATGTTAAGATAAACGCTCCTAGTATCCCAGATGTAATGCTAGAAGAACTAGGATTGCTTGCAGAATTTGATATGGCAAACCTAGACCCACAGTCTGTAACATACGCTACTCTTACCAACGAACCTATATGTCTGGTTGACCCAGCATCTCCTATCAAGGGTAAAGTTGCTCATACTTTCTCGGTAGGTAAGTTTATGGGTATGTTGGCAGGTCTGGGAACAGGAACCAACAGTTTCTCTATAAAAGTTGTAGATTCGGCAGGTAAATCTGCACAGGCGACTCTTACTGTAACAATCACAGAATAAGTCTTATCATCTTAAAACCGATGTATATGAAACTGAAAAATATAATATATCTCGTGACACTGGGAATGCTGGCGGTATTTACCAGTTGTGTGCGTTCGTCATCGGGAGGAGGTGACGAAGAGACGGGATACCTGTCTTTGGCACTAGGTAAAGATGATGCGACGGTGAAGGTTAAATCTACACCCATCATCTATTCGGTGAGTGTCATCGCATCAGATGGAACGACGGTTGCTAGTTATGCTGACCATACGGCTATGCCCGAAAAAATAAGACTTAAAGCGGGTAAATATACTGTGGTAGCTTCTCACGGTGGTAATGTGAATGCAGGTTTTGACGTGCCATATTACTATGGAGAGAAAGTGATAAATGTTGTAGCTGGTGCAACTACTAGTGAAGAAATCATATGTACTCTAGCAAATATCAAGGTTACGGTTACGTATTCTGATGTTATAAAACAGAACTTTGCTACATATGATGTAGTGATAGATAACGGCGAGGACGGCATCATCACATTTACCAAGGCCGACGAAGGTCGTGCAGGTTACCTTAAAGTGCCTACGTCAAATCCTAAAACCCTTACTTGGAACCTTACGTTGGTAAATAATCAGGGTGATGTATATACGGCTACACGTACTATAAGTGGTGTGGCGGCTCGTGATTTCTATACATTCCACTTTGATGTAAGTACCACACCTACAGATGACCAAGGTGCATTTGGCCTGGAAATAAATGTAGATGAAGGTACAGATGACATAGAACATAATTATGATATCAACTTAAAGAAAAAACCTGCTCCTGTATTTACAGCCGAAGGTTATGATATAGCATCTCCTGTGATGGTGAATGAAACGATACGTGGTGTTGTGGCCAAACTTAACATAGCATCGGCTGCTACACTACAAGACCTTTCTATTGTTCACGCAGATGATTACTTGGAAGGGCAGGGCATACCACGTTCGTTGTCATTTGTAACAGGAGATGCAGCGGTGATATCTGCCGTAGCGACAAAAGGTATAAAGGTGTCTAGCCCTATTACAGATGCAGCGACTGCTTGGGTTGATTTCTCTACACTTGCCAATAGTCTTCCACTGGGAGAATATGCATTTACGGTGGTGGCTTATGATGCACAGCGTCAGCAGGTAAGTCAAGATGTGTCTATTATTGTTCTTCCAGACCAAGACCATATGCCTCTTTCATCTACTCCTTGGGGACAGTTTGCAGATGTAAAAGGACAGTGGAATACGATTGACAAACCAGAAGGCCTGGTGTTCCAGTACCGCAAGGACGGTGAGAACAACTGGACAGATGTCGCAGAAAACGAAACTACGTATGATGCTTCCAGCAAAGTGTTTACTGCTACTATTCACCGTCTGAATCCTTCTACCAAATACTGGTATAGAACGTATAGTGTGGCGGCAGGAGCATCAGAAACTTCACTTTCATTTACGACCGAAGCTACACCAAGCATTGCAAACCTTTCATTTGATACTTGGTCTAATGACGGTAACAAATACTATCCTAATGCCGATAAAGCCAACTCTTTCTGGGCTACGGGTAACGAAGGTACTGCATTGGCAGGTAAGGGTAGTACGGCTACTCCATCTAGTGATGTGGCTGTATCTGGCGAAGGCAAACAGGCTGCACGTCTAGTTTCGGTAGGTGGCGTGATGGTTGCCAAACACGCTGCTGGTAACATCTATCTGGGTACATATAAGACAAACCTTTCAAATCCTCGTGCCAGTGCTGTGATGGGTCGTCCATATACTGGTCGTCC
>JAFYKQ010000111.1 GCA_017537565.1 Flavobacteriales bacterium | reverse complement strand
GTGCAAAGATAGGTATATTTTTTACTTATACGCAAATTTTTCTACACATTTTTTTCAATATTTTTTCACCTCATTCCACAAACATTTATTTCCCAATGCTTTACAAGAAAAACTTTTTCAGACAAATCTTATTTCACATCGCTTAAATAGCATTTGATTACATTTTCATACCTTTGCAGCCTTAAACACTATTATAATATATATATGTATAAGCTCATAGCAACAGACATGGACGGCACGCTCTTTAACGAGAAGAGCATCATAAGTCCTTACAGCCGCGAAGTTTTACGTGCAGCTCACCAGAAAGGATACAAGATAGTGATTGCTACAGGTCGCCACCACGATGATGCTCGTCGTATAGTGGAAGACGGTCTAGGCATAGAGGCATACAAAATATCGGCCAATGGCGCTAGCATTTACACCCCCAATGACATTCGCATAGCCTACAATCCCATAGAGGAAGACTTGGTACGCAAACTCACATCACTTAAAACTCCTGCCGAAGTATATATACATCTATATATGGGTGACAAATGGTATTGTGACAAGGACGACGTAGATTCCCGCATACATCAGGCTATGAGCGGTTTTATGTATGATGTGGTAGATTACAAGACTTTTGATTCATTCCACGACTGCACAAAGATGTGTTTTATAGCTCGTGATGCCGAAGGTATAGAATACATGGAACGCACAGTAGAAGAGATGAAAGACCCTAGACTGTCGTTTTTCTTTACTATGGCACGTTGTTTTGAAGCTATGGACCACAAGGCAGACAAGGCATTGGCATTGAGCGAAATTTTAAAGGTAGAAAACATAGATGCAAGCGAAGTAGTAGCCTTTGGCGATGGAATGAATGACCTTAATATGTTGAAATTGGCAGGCAAGGGACTGGTGATGGGAAATGCCGTAGAAGAGCTTAAAAACAGTCTCCCTGGAAACCAAATCATAGGTCTCAACAGTCAGGACAGCGTAGCCAGATACATAGAAACACATTTGTTATAAAAAGCTAATATCCAGCCCAGAAGGCACCAGAGAGCGTTTTTTAAATAGTAAGAGACAACAGAAAAACGCTTGATTTGGAGCGTATTACATTTTTTACTATCTTTGCACCCGCAAAACTTCCATCACTAGAAGTAACACTTAACATAGTTTAAGTCATTATGGAAGCGTCATTTACACGTTAAACGACGATGATGGAGAAATTTATTTTTGATGACAAAAACCAAGATTCTTATCGCTCTTACTATCCTGAGTGTATTTATGCTTAACTTCATAACATATGAAGAAGCCCAAGAAGTACTTTACGATACTTCATATGCTGGATACAAAGAGTATTTTGATGCCCACTACCCTATGGGGTATCCTTCCAGCGATGCCGACGCAGCCGTAGAAATGACTTCGACTATAAGAAAAAACAGCGAAGCTACACTATCTCCCTATGGTAAGGCTACGAGCGATGCTCATACTCCTGTTATAGTAGAGGCTACTATATACAAAGCTCTACACCCTATGACAGACATCACTGCCAGCGGAATAACACTAGACACTATCAATGCCGGGAAATACCGCTATATAGCCGTAAGTCGTGATTTGGCAGAAGAAGGGTTTACTTTTGGAACGCGAGTGATGATAAGCGGGACTGGAACACACGATGGCATATGGGTAGTAGAAGACCTTATGCACCAGCGTTGGAAGAAAAGAATAGATTTTTTGAGCGATGCCGATGCTCCGCTCAATCGTTGGAGCGATGTCAAAATACTTAAATTAGACTAAAAACATAAAATCTCTATATCCCCAAAACGCGTCGCCGGGCGACGCGTTTTTTTTGCCTACGGACAAAAAAAATATTATACATATTGTAACTTTTTAGCTATCTTTATCGTCTAATATAAAGACGTATAATTTTAATACCTCTAATGTATGTTAAAACTAATCGGAAATATAATTTGGATAGTATTCGGAGGGCTGGAACTGGCCTTGGGATATCTAACGGCTGGCGTGGTGCTATGCTTGACAATAATAGGAATACCTTTTGGTGTGCAGGTGTTTAAGATAGCAATACTCGCCCTGCTACCATTTGGACAGAAAGGTGTTACTCCTATGGGTAGCGGAGGCTGTCTTTCAGCCATTATGAATATAATATGGGTATTACTGGCCGGTTGGTGGCTGGCTTTGGGGCATTTGATTATGGGAATACTATTCTGTATAACCATCATAGGAATACCTTTTGGTATGGCTCACTTCAAACTATGCAGCCTGGCTCTGTTCCCTTTTGGCAAAGAGGTAGGTATATCTTAAAAAACTGCCCTTAAAATTCACATACACACATTTTTTCTCTGCATGGAGGAAAAATGTGTTTTTTTACTTTGAAATTATTTCCTTTTTGATTATTTTAGAGAATAGCGTTGTAACACGTTTTTTCGTACCCAAACTATTATCATAAAGGAAATATGAATGAAGACTATAAAAGAACTATTGACCGTATAAATCATTCGACCAATGAAAAAATACGCACACTGCACGATGATTGCACGCGGGAGATGGTAAACTATATGCGTAGCCACAGCAATGCACCAGAGACAGAAATAAGAAGCGAGATAGAGCGCATCACACACAAATACAACCAAGGCCTACATCACTACATAGCCACAGCCGAAAACGAATACAGGACATACATAGGGCAGTATATCTCTCGCCTGTCCAATGTCCTGGGGCGTGATGTGAATATCTCTTATAACACCACCGGCATATCCCAGGCCAAAGAAAATATCATACGGGAAGCGAGTGATTCTTTCAGAGAAAACCTTAACCGTTATGCTCTTTCGGTATCTCATCGTACGTTATCTGCATCTATCGAGGAGGAAGTCCGTACTTTCAATACCGCTGGTAATGAACTTTCAGTCTCACATCGCTCATCTGTTGATGATATAGAGCGTCTATGCAGCCACATAACCCGAGCCTCCACTACCGAAGGCTATATGACTATATCTTCTCTCATAGGTGATATTCCAGAAGTTATGGGCTATGAGGTAGATGTATCTCCTACCGACAAATATGGTCGTACACGCACGGTGGACATTTGCGACCATATGAAAGGCGAATATCCCAAGGACTTCAAATTCACTGGTTGGCACCCAAATTGTAGATGTGTTATACACCCTATCATACCCGATGATATGATGACCCCTGCCCTTAAAGCTGCTGGTTTTATAGGTCGTCCTCGCGGCAGTAAGATTACCCCACCCAGAGAAGCATTGGAATACGTCAAGGCCAATCGTGATAAGAACCCTAAGTTTTTTGACCAGTTCAATGCTTACCGCCAGGTAGAGCATCGTGGTATGCCTCGCACATATATGGATATGTCATTGCAGGACAAACTTTCGTTTCATATAGAGGACCTCTCAAAAATCACAGGAAAGTATCTAGCCGACCTTAACCAAGTAGAGATAAACATCACCGATGACCTGCCCGATGATGTATTTATGTCCACCGTTCCCAAAAACGGCAGCTACCAGATAAGTATGCGTCCCTCCCAAGCCGAAGACTTGTCACAGGTCTTT
>JAFYKQ010000110.1 GCA_017537565.1 Flavobacteriales bacterium | reverse complement strand
ACTTGAAGTCTAGGTAAACGGCCTTACCAGTAGAGTTAACACCATATCCTGCGTCGCAACATTCTTTGGCTGCACGAGAAGCCACGTCACGAGGAACCAAGTTACCGAATGCTGGATAACGACGTTCTAGGTAGAAGTCGCGGTCTTCGTCTGGGATTTCGGTTGGTTTCTTTTTACCCTGCTGTATAGCTTCGGCGTCTTCTTTTTTCTTTGGCACCCATATACGTCCGTCATTACGCAATGATTCAGACATAAGGGTAAGTTTTGACTGGTGGTCACCTGTCACAGGGATACATGTAGGGTGTATCTGTGTGAAGCAAGGGTTTGCAAAATATGCACCACGTTTAAATGTAGCCCAAGCAGCAGAACCATTTGAACCCATAGCATTTGTAGAAAGGAAGAATACGTTACCATAACCACCTGTAGCCAGAACCACAGCGTGTCCAGAATAACGTTCTATCTCGCCTGTTACCATATTACGAACGATGATACCACGAGCTTTTCCGTCTACTACAACCAAATCCAACATTTCGTGACGGTCGTAAGGAGTGATTTTACCCTTACCTACCTGACGCTGGAATGCAGAATAACAACCCAACAACAACTGCTGACCTGTCTGACCTGCTGCATAGAACGTACGTGATACCTGTGCACCACCGAATGAACGGTTATCCAACTGTCCACCGTAGTCACGAGCAAATGGTACACCCTGAGCTACACACTGGTCGATGATATGACCAGAAACCTGTGCTAGACGATAAACGTTGGCTTCACGAGAACGGTAGTCACCACCCTTGATAGTATCATAGAACAGACGGTATGTAGAGTCACCGTCATTTGTATAGTTTTTGTTGGCATTGATACCACCCTGTGCAGCGATAGAGTGTGCACGACGAGCAGAATCCTGATAGAAGAAAGCCTTTACGTTGTAACCCAATTCGGCCAATGATGCAGCGGCAGAACCACCTGCAAGACCTGTACCTACTACCAAAATATCTATTTTACGTTTATTGGCAGGGTTTACCAGACGTACGTGTTCTTTATAGTTATCCCATTTTTTGGACAGTGGACCAGCTGGGATTTTAGCATCTAATATATTGCTCATTTCTTTTTCTTTTTAAAGGAGTTATTAAGCTATGAAACGGCACCACAGTGCTACAAATGTGAAACCTAGCGTGATAACTATGCAGTATAGCATAGCCAATTTCTGCAAGCAAGGCAGCCATTTAACGTAAGCCTGACCAGAAGACTGGAACATTGACCAGAAACCGTGTGCCAAGTGTACGCCCAATATCACAAACCATACAATGTATAGTACTGTGTAAAGGTCATTTTTGAATAGGTTCACAACCAATGTATAATCATCTTCTACTCCAACTGGAAGACCAGTTATCTGGATTTTAACCCAAAAGTTAACCATGTGAAGAGCTATACCGCCCAGTACTACTAGACCTGTGAGCCACATATAACGTGACGCCCAAGAAGATGCAGCACCATAGTTAGCATTTTTGTAGTTAAGTGGACGTGCAGCCTTATTTTTAAGAGCTAGGTACAGTCCATAGAAAATGTGAACAATGAATCCCAGTGCCAATACAGGTTGAAGACCGTACTTAATGAACGGAAGACCCATAAAATGACACATAGCGTTGTAGCTTTCGGCACCGCCTATAACAAATAGGTTAAGCGACATGTGCAACAACATAAAGATGACAAGAAATGCTCCTGTGATAGCCATAAACACTTTACGGCCTACCGAAGAAGAGCAAAAGCATGCTTTACTCATGATGTAATTGTGTTGTTTTTATTAGTTAATTTTAAATCTGATTTTTCACACTGCGAAGATAATCAAAATACTGTATATACCTCCATATTTTTTTAAAGACATTTTTTGTTTTTGATGTAATTTTTTTTGAAAAAATGTTTGGTAGAATAAAAAACATTCGTATCTTTGCATCGCTGAAATGAAAGGGAGGGAGGCAACGACCGACCTTGACAAGCGACTGCCTCAGTAGCTCAGTTGGTTAGAGCACATGACTGTTAATCATGGGGTCACTGGTTCAAGCCCAGTCTGAGGCGCAAGACAAAAACTCTCAAGGAAACTTGAGAGTTTTTTTGTTATGTGTAAAACCTTATTCTTTTAAAATAAAGAAGGCTCGCCTGTGGCGAGCCTTCTATTTTTCATTTTCTTCCGATTTATT
>JAFYKQ010000012.1 GCA_017537565.1 Flavobacteriales bacterium | reverse complement strand
TGGGTGGTTTATTTCCAGAACTTTGATAAGACAAACCTGTGGGCATTGGGTGTGGGTTTGCTCTCTATTCTTATGATTGCGTTGATGCCACGTTTTTCAAAACGTATACCAGGGGCTTTTGTGGCGATAATACTTATGACGGTGGCGGTTTATGTTTTGCGTCATTATGTAGGTATTACAGGGATAGAAACTATAGGTGACCGTTTTACTATATCTTCATCATTGCCAGCACCTACTTCGTTTACATTTGATATGGAGACTATCAAGAGTCTGGTTTCTCCTGCCTTTACGATAGCTATGCTTGGAGCTATTGAATCTTTGCTTTCGGCAACGGTTGCCGATGGTGTGGTAGGCGAACAGCACAATTCAAATACCGAACTAATAGCACAGGGCGCTGCCAATATCGTAGTGCCTATCTTTGGTGGTATTCCTGTAACGGGAGCTATTGCCCGCACTATGACCAATATCAATAACGGTGGTCGTACGGCTGTGGCTGGTATTATTCACGCTGTGGTACTGCTGCTTATACTTCTGTTTTTGGGAGACCTTACACAACATATACCTATGGCGTGTCTGGCTGGTGTGCTGGTTATGGTATCATATAATATGAGTGGTTGGCGTACGGTGCGTTCACTACTTAAAAGCCCTCGTGCCGACGTGGGTGTGATGATAGTAACGTTTATACTTACGGTTATATTTGACTTGACGATAGCCATAGAGATAGGATTGCTGATGGCGGTGGTTATGTTTGTAAAACGTGTGAGTGACTCTACCCACGTGGCAGTGTTGCGTGATAAACTGGATACTCGTCACCACGCCGATGTTACTTCCAAGGAAGATGACCAGATGACACTCGCCAAAGGAGTGGAAGTGTATGAGATAGATGGTCCATTCTTCTTTGGTGTTGCGACAAAATTTGATGAGATGATGCGTACGATAGGTGACAAGCCTCTTATTCGTATCATTCGTATGCGTAAGGTGCCATTTGTGGATTCTACTGGTATTCACAACCTTGAGATATTTATCCATTCTTCACAGAAGGAGCATATACACGTTATACTTTCTGGAGTAAATCCTCGTGTCCACGAATCTCTGGAAAAGATGGGTATAGAGGCAATGGTAGGTGCCGAAAACATATTTGACCATATAAACAAGGCGGTGAATCGTGCCAACGAATTGGCTCCTGTGATGGAAGAAAAACGTCGTGAAAGACATCATCATCATTCTAAATAGTAGTGATGTGTAAATAAAAAGGCTCGCCGCGGGGAAGCCCCGCTGGCAGGTAGCACCTGCGGGCAGTTTTAAAATACAAGGGAGTTGCTACAGCAACTCCCTTGTATTTTAATTATCATTTCTTATTTTTCTTCTGTTGTTTCTTATACTCTTTCTCACTGACGGTGTTACCCTTTTCATCTACCACTCGTTTTTCTTTCTGTGAGGCAGAAATGAGAACCACGCCGTTTTTGGCTCGTGGACCGTATGATGCAGTGTAGTCATCATTAAGGATAATAATATCATCTATCATTCCAACCTCTATACCTCTCATATGGTTAAACTCTTTATCATTTATGATGTAAAGACCACAACGTTTTCCATTTACCAATATATACCCAGCGTCATCATACTCTAGATTTTTACCCTGCGTAGCTATGTACTTTTTCATATTTCCCTCACGTTTGGCTTTATTGGCTGCAAAGTCTGTAAGGGCTACGGGTGCCACGTTATTCATTCCTTTTGTGACGAGTTCAACTGCACCGAATTGGGCATCACTGCCATAAAGCTGTTCGGCATGGTCTTTTATCATCTTTATGCTATGTATGCTATGTGTTTCTATGGCATCAAGTGTTCCTTCTTTCATAGGTACTCCATCTACCACCAAAAGTGCCGGACAGCCATTTGTAGGGAGAGATTCTTTACTCCTACCTATCCAAGCACTAGGGTCTATATCTTGAATTGTTTTAGTTTGATATCTTCTAAAATACACCCTACGGTTGGCATAAAATGTTCCAGAAAACATATTTATTACAACAGACCAGTCTCCATTTTCCTCTCCCAGATAATATGTAGTCATATCTTCACTGAACCAACCTCTAAAATCATTCTTACGTAGCATCACGGTAAGGTTGATAGGCTTTTTCCAGTTTTCTTTGGATATGCGTACGGTTGTGCCCTCGGTGTAGGGCATTATACAGCGTAGGAATTTATCTTTTTTGGTTACGCGTATGGCATAGTAGCCAGAATCATTGGTAACCGTTGTCTCTCCCGATGGCGTAGTGATTTTAAGGTCGGGAGCAGGACGTCCCCAGCCGTCTGTTACACGACCGCGTATGGTATCTTTGTTTGGAGAAAAAACAGCTTTTTCCTGTTTTATACCAGCATTATGATATTCTTTGGTTATTATCTCTACCATACCATATTTTGAACCGTAAGCAGTCCCGTCTTTAAGAATTTTTATACTATATATCTGTGTAGGGTCTGTAATGGTTATCATATTCTCCATACTACCATTTATCATATAACTCTTTATTGGGGAAAACGCACCGAAAGCTCCAGCATATTTTCCTATATATCTATCTACATAACTATATCCTGGAAATTGTTTTTTTATCATTTCTTCCATACTGGAATCATTTTCCCCAGGATAATAAGTATCTCCATTTTTATACCCAGTAATAGCAGGGTCATTGGTTTCGTCCAGTTCAAATGCTATGGGATTGGTAGCGATAGAAGCACTTAAATCCTTCTCCATCACGGTGTATTTATTCATTATAAGACGTAGTTCGGTGTCTTTTGGTGTGGCTCGTAATGAGAATACACCACCATCGGTAGTCATAACGCTTACCTTGCTTTTGTTGGTACGGATAGTAGCTCCTACCACACCATAACCTTTACTATCTATAACTACACCTTTTACCTCATAGTTCTGTGCTACAGCTCCTAGGGATAGAACGCCTATCACTGCTAGGAAAAATAATTTGAGTGGCTTCATAACGCTAGTTTGTTTTAATGTATGATATTATGTTTGTGGAGGATATGTAACCTCGCTATAAAATTAAGACTTTCTTCAATACAATTTACAGTAATTATTTTTTTCTAGTAAAAATTTTAAATCTACCGCCCGTGGTGGCTGCACCACCCGCAAAAAATAAAGGCTCGCCAATTGGCGAGCCTTTTATTTACCGGAACCTCTCCGGGGAATTAGTTTGCCATGATGTCTAGCAGTTTGTTGGCATCTGGGTCTTCTTTACCTTCTGCCTTTTTCTGTTCGGCTATACCTTCTTTAAGTAGCTGGTAAGCCAATTCGTGGATACCTACACGAGCCTGCATCTTGTCAAATGCTTTGTTGTTACGAGTAGGATATACGCGGTTTGAAAGGAAGACATAAAGAATACCTGTTTCTGGGTCTGCCCAAGCATATGTGCCTGTAAATCCAGAGTGACCAAATGCACTAGGACTAGCAGATGGAGCAGGCCAAGCCTTTTCTACTGTGCGTGTAGTGTTACGAGGTGTGTTCTTCTCAAATCCTATTGCACGATAGTTGTCGTGTTCTAGGTAGTATTGAGTGTTGAATGTGTCAAATGTTTCGGCACTGAAGATGCGTTCACCACCATAAGTACCTTTGTTAAGATACATCTGGAAGATAGTAGCAATGCCCATAGCATTTGAGAATAGACCAGCGTTACAAGAATAACCACCCATCATAGCACTTGCTTCGTCGTGAACAAAACCACGTACCAATGAATGACGGAATGCGTCATCAACCTCGGTAGGCATTATCTGGCTTTCGTCATAACCACCACGAGTAAGAGGGTTGTATGTAGTGTGCTGCAATCCTAGTGGGTCATAGATTTTTTCATCTAGGTAATCCCAGAAATTAACACCTGTAACGTTTTCGATGATTTTAGGAGCAAGGACAAATCCTAGGCAAGAGTATTTCATCTTGTTTGCTTCTGTAAGTTTAAGGTCGCGGATAGTCTTGTAAACCATCTCTTGAGATTTCTTGTGTGCCCACATATTCTGGTCTACCTGTACAGTGAACTTCTTGGAAGGTTCGTTTGACAACCAACCTTTCTTCTTGGCGTCACTCCAGAATGGGTGGTATGGTTGGAAACCAGCTATGTGAGAAAGCTGTGAACGTAGAGTAGCAGTGCTCTTGTTTGATTTCTCAAATTTAAGACCTGGTAGATATGCAGATAGAGGAGTGTCTAGCTCTACTTTCTTGTTGTCATATAGTTCCATATAAACAGGAAGGGCAGTTGTAACCTTGGTACAAGACGCCATATCAAACAAGTCTGTGTCTTTTACAGGCTGTTGAGCTGTAAAGTCGTGATAACCATAGCTGCGGTCCATGATGATTTTCTGGTCTTTGGCAATGATAAGCTGGCAACCAGGGAATGCACCGTTACGCAATGAACCCTGTATGATGCTGTCTACCATACGTTCTAGTTTCTTGCTGTTGATGCCTACTTCTTCACCCACAGTGAATTTGAAACGTATGCCACCTTTTACTTTTACAGAAGTGTTTATAGGGAATACTTCGGTGTTAACAGGTAGTTTACCATTTACGTCAAATGCACCAGCTACTGCCTGAGCCATAAGGTCGCGGGCAAGCTCGTTATCACCCTGAGAGAATAGAACCGCACCAGCGTCTTTAAGCTGAGGAAGACGGTTCATAACGTATGGCATACCAAATACCGCCATGATAGTCTTGTGTTCCTTGTTAAGACGGTCCAGTATGTGTTGAAGTTGTGTAGTTACACCCCATTCCAGTACTAGGTTGGCCTTAGGATCATCAGATTTCTGTGCACGACCAGGAGTACGAGCGTTGAAGTTACCCATTTCTGCTATCACCAAATCATATTTTTTCAAGCTATCCAAAAGGTCATCTGCTTTACCCACACCGTTCTTGTAGTTGAATGTGTAGTAGTCTGCTGCCAGGTATTTTTTGAAGCGAGCTGCAAATGTGTCATCTGGTGTAGTACGCAATGAAAGAACTGCTATCTTCTTATATTTCTGTGTAGGAAGAGGAAGCATTTCATCGTTTTTAAGGCAGGTAAGAGTTGCTTCTGTCATCTTGCGGATAAGTAGAGCGTTTTCTGGAGAGTTAACATCTGCCACCATACCCCATGTGCGAGTAGGTTTGTATTCGTTAAGACCTACATAGTATTTGATGGCCAATATACGACGTACAGATTCTTCCAGTTGTTTTTTATCTATCTGTCCTTTTTTAACAGCAGCATATATAGAGTCTATACCTTCGGCTGGGTCACCTAGTAGTTCTAGAACGTCATTTCCTGCCTGTACAGCCATACGGGCACTAGCACCACAACCATAGTATTTTGTGATACCCTTCATCTCCATACCGTCTGTGAAGATGAGGCCTTTGTATCCCCACTGGTCACGTACCAGTTCTTTAAGAGCTTTTACAGAAAGAGATGTAGGAGTCTTGTCACCAGTAAGAGCAGGAACGTTAAGGTGTGCAGACATGATACCAGTAGCTCCGTTTTCTATCACAGTCTTAAATGGAAGAAGTTCCACTGCATCTAGGCGTGCACGGTCGTGAGAGATAAGAGGAAGGTCGCCGTGTGAATCCACTTCTGTGTCACCGTGTCCAGGGAAGTGTTTTGCAGTGCAAACGATACCACCGTCTTCCATACCTTTCATATAAGCAAGACCTTTGGCAGCAACGTCTTTTGGATCTTCGCCAAATGAACGGAAACCTATCACAGGGTTCATCGCATTGTTGTTAACGTCGATAGTAGGAGCCAGGTTGATGTGGATACCAGAACGTTTTGCCTGACGAGCCACCTCTTTACCCATCTGATAGATAAGGTCGTTGTCTGAAAGGCTACCCAATGCCATCTGGTAAGGGAAGTTCTTAACGTCTGTGAAACGCATACCTATACCCCATTCACCGTCTATTGCTACCAGTAGAGGTGTTTTGGATTGACCCTGTATGCCGTTGATTATAGAGGCCTGGTCTGGTAGAGTGCTTTTAAATACTACCACACCACCTACTTTAAGGTCTTGAACCTGTTGTGTAGCCTCTATGACAGTACCAGGAACAGTAGGAGATACACGCACAAAAATCATCTGTGCTATCTGTTCTTTAAGAGTAAGTGAGTTGTACACAGAATCCACCCAAGGATGATTCATGTACTTTACAAATTCTGGGTCCTTGGTCTGTGCAGAAAGGGTGAATAAGCCCATCATACAGAAAAGAACCAATGATAGAGTTTTTTTCATTATTGTATAAAAAGTATTTAGTTGTTTATATGTGAATTTCAAATGTTTAGTATGTGGTAACTATAACAGTGTATTGTGTACACTGTGCGTGTATATACTATACAAAATACCAACGTGTAAAGTAAGTAATTATTTTTCATACGCACAAACACTTGGCGGGATAATTTGTGTGAAAAATAATTTTTTCATAGTGTCGTAATATGTGCCTCACGTTGGTCTCAGGAGGGGTATGGGGAGTGTAAAATGTTTGTCGAATGTTAAAATGTAAAATTTTGTGGTAAAGTGAGATTTTTTCATAAAAAATATTCTGTTTTATAGAGTGTATTTAGTACATTTGTAAATTGGAATGTGTGTATTTTATACGCACGGTTAAGTCATTGTAAATCAATAACACATTAAAAATATGATAATAGTAGCAGACAGCGGCTCTACCAAAACGGACTGGGCCATCGTAGGTAAAGAAGTTTCTATGGTTCAATCCATAGGTCTTAACCCGTTTTTCTTTACCGATGAACAATTGGAAAAAACTATCTATGAAGCTCTCAAAGAGGTAGATGCTTCCAGTGTAGAAGGTATTTATTTCTATGGTAGTGGTTGTGGATTGGAATCAAACAAGGAAAAACTACGCGTATGTTTCCGCAAACTATTCCCTGCAGCCAAAGACATAGTAGTGGACACAGACCTAGTGGGAGCAGCTATTGCCCTTTATGGAAATGAAACAGGTATAGCTTGTATCCTGGGAACAGGTGCAAATGCTGGTATCTTTAATGGTACTACTATCACCAAAACTCCAAATTCGCTAGGATATATGCTGGGAGATAACGGTTCGGGTTCTGTTCTGGGTCTTGAATTGCTTAAACTATACCTACACGGTTTCCTTCCTGCATCTATCGCTGCCGACTTGGAAGACAAATATGACGTGCAGTACAAGAGTATCCTAGAAAACGTGTACAAAAAAGACCGTCCAAACCGTTACTTTGCTTCGTTCTCTCCATTTGTTTCGGCACACCAGGAAGAAGAGCCTATCAAGACTATGTTGCACGACCAGTTCAGCGAATTCTTCCGTTATTTCATTATGCCATTTGAAAAAGCAGAAGGCGGAAATCTTCCAGTGCGTATCATAGGTTCGGTGGGATACTACTACCGTCCGGTGATAGAAAAGGTAGCTGCCGAATATGGTCTTACGATAGATAAGATAGCACTTAAACCTATCGACCTGCTGGTAGAACACCACAGCAAAAAATAATGGACAGATTTATATTTGAATTATAAACCAACTAATACATTACACACAATGAAATACGTTACAGAATCAGAATCAAATCACAAAGACTTAGATAAAAAATCGGCTGAAGAGCTACTTCGTGGCATCAACCAAGAGGATAAAACCGTAGCATTTGCTGTAGAGCAGGCTATTCCTGCTATGACAGAATTTGTAGAAAAAGCACTACCTCGTATGAAAGAGGGTGGACGTCTATTCTACATAGGTGCAGGTACTTCTGGTCGTTTGGGTATTGTTGACGCATCTGAAATACCTCCTACATATGGTATGGCTCCTGGTGTTGTGGTAGGTATAATGGCTGGTGGCGATTATGCTATACGCAATGCGGTGGAAGGTGCCGAAGACGACTTTGACCAGTCTTGGGTTGACCTTCAGGCACATAACATCACTCCTAATGACATAGTGGTAGGTATAGCTGCCAGCGGTCGTACACCATATGTTATAGGTGGTCTTCGTAACGCACGTCAGTTTGGCTGTCTTACAGGTGCGATAGCTTGTAACCCAGGTTCTCCTATCGCTGCCGAAGCCGAAGTGGCTATGGAAGCAGTAGTAGGTCCAGAGTTTGTTACAGGTAGTACTCGTATGAAATCTGGTACTGCACAGAAACTGATGCTTAATATGATAAGCACTTCGCTTATGATACAGCTGGGTTGTGTGGTAGGTAACCGTATGGTGGATATGCAGCTTACAAACGAAAAACTGGTGGACCGTGGTACTAAGATGGTGCTGCTAGGTGCTCCAGCTCTTTCTTATGAAGAAGCACAGAAATTGCTTCTGCAAGAAGGATCTGTACGTAAGGCAGTTGACTTCTACAACAAGAATCTTAAAAAATAATCATAGCGTGTGTGTTTGCCTCCCCGTGTGGGAGGCAAACTTATCATCAAACTCTCAAACTATATAAGATATGAATAAGAAATTTGCAGCCGTAGCGGCTATTTTGTTCTGTGCTATGGGAATGATGGCACAGAATGCTCCTGGCAAATATGAGATGCGTGCAGGTTGGATGGCTTCGGTGGCCAATATAAGCTGGCCAGCCAAAAAGGGTCTTACCAACGAAGAGCTAAAGGCAGGTTATATTCAGTTCCTTGATTCTCTGGTGGCTGTACGTGCCAATGCTGTAATAATGCAGGTGCGTCCTACGGGAGACTCGTTCTATCCTATGTCACAGGAGCCTTGGAGTATATACCTTACAGGTGAGCAGGGTAAAGCTCCATCACCACTATGGGACCCTATGGAATTCCTTATACGCGAGGCACATAAACGTGGTCTAGAATTTCACGCTTGGATGAACCCATACCGTGTGGCACAGCACAATGACTCTACTCTTATAGCAGAAAATCACGCTATGCGTGAACACCCAGAATGGTTTGTACAGTATGGTAAACAGTGGTATTTTGACCCAGGTGTGCCAGAAAGTGCAGACTATACTGTAAAGATGGTAGAAGAGTATGTGTCTCGTTATGATGTGGACGGTATCCATTTTGACGACTATTTCTATCCATATAAAGTTACTGCCAAAGACGCCGAAGGCAAGACTTATGTCGTAGATTTCCCAGACTCTGTGTCTTGGAAAAAATATGGCGAACCATTCTTTAAGAATAAAGACGACTGGCGTCGTAACAATGTGGACCAACTCATAAAACGTCTGTCAAAGACTATTACTACGCTTAAACCTTGGGTGAAATTTGGTATTTCGCCATTTGGTGTGTGGAGAAATGCTTCGTCAGACCCTGTACGCGGTTCGGCTACACAGGCTGGTGTACAGAACTATGATGACCTTTATGCAGACATATTGTTGTGGACAGAAAAAGGTTGGATAGACTATGTTACACCACAGCTTTACTGGAAGATAGGTAAAAAGATAGTTGACTATCCTATACTTCTAGACTGGTGGATAAAATATTCGTATGGTCGTCATCTGTATGTAGGACACTCTATGGGTAACGGTGCCGAAGAGATACAGAAACAGATAACTATGCTACGCGAACGCGGATATGATAAAGCACAGGGTTCGTTCTACTGGAGTTCAAATGCTCTGGTGCGTACTCCACGTGCTCGTAATGGAGAGGCTGCTCCTAAGGCCAATCCTATGAACGAAATGTTGCGTAAGGAAAATGCTCATATAGCTATCGTTCCTCCTATGCCTTGGAAGGATATGACGGCTGCCCCAGAGGTCAAAGACGTGAAGGTAGCAGGTACGCAGGCTCTATGTGAGGTGTCTTGGACGCCTGTATATAGCGATAATTTGATGTATTTCTTGGTGTATAAATTCCCTAAGGGAGTGGCTGTTGATACATCAAATCCTGCATATCTGGTGGGCAAGGTATGGTATGACAATGAGTCTGTTGCTAGATATGTGGATAAAGAAGGTGCAAAAGGCGAATTCACATATGCCATCACTACACTTACTCGTAACAATGTAGAGAGTGCTCCGGTTTCCAAAGCGGTTAAAATCTCAAAATCTGGTATCAAATAATTAATCTATAAAATCACAAATAAAATGTCAGAACCTAATGTACAGCCTTGTGCAGCTGCCTCTACTAGAAAAGCGTGGCAGTGGGTACCTACGGCTTATTTCTATCAGGCTATTCCAAACACTGTGATGCAGTCCCTGATAGTTTACTTTTACATCGCAATGAACGTAGATAAAGAAGTATCTGGTATTGCGGTATCGTTGCTTTATCTACCTTGGTTTATCAAGCCTCTATGGGGTCCTATCGTCGATATCTTGAAGACCAAAAAATGGTGGGCTATGTGGATGACCATCATCGTTGGTATAGGATTTACGGCTGCGGCGTTGTTTATACCTATGGCAGGAGTAGATAGTGGTAAGATATTTGTCTTTACGCTGGTTCCATTTATCCTTATAGTGCTATCGGCAGCTACTTATGACGTTGCATCAGACGGTATGTATATGATTAACCTTACTCCAAACCAACAGTCTATATGGGTAGGATTGCGTTCTACTGCGTTCCGTGTAGGTTGGTTGCTTGTAGACGGAGGTATGGTATGGCTAGTAGGTGCTGTAGCTGGTGTGGCAGCCAATACTCCTCTATCTCCAGAAAATATCTGGGCTTGGCAGGTGGTATTCTATACGCTGGCAGCTATTACGTTTGTTACTGCTGCATATAACTTCTGGGCATTCCCACAAGACCCACGTCGTGAGACTACAGCTACTGCCAGTGGTATCATCAAGGAGTTTGGTTCATCGATAGTTACATTTATGCAGAAGCCAAACATCGTATGGGGTATATTGTTCCTTGTGATGTATCGTGCAGGTGAGGCACAGTTGTTGCAGATATTGCCATCATTCTTTACCGAACCTGTAGAGGCCGGTGGTCTTGAAATACCTGTGGCTGCACAGGGTCTTATCAAGGGTACGATAGGTGTTATTACGCTTATCATAGGTGGTATATTCGGTGGATTTGCCATAGCTCGTAAGGGTCTTCGTTACTGGCTTCTACCTATGATACTTATCCTTAACCTTCCTAACATTGGCTATATCCTTCTGGCTATGAACCCAGGTGTGGTAGGCGAATGGGGAACTATGGGTCTGGTTGCTGTTGGTACTGTGGTAGGTCTAGGTTACTTTGGATATGGATTCTCATTCACATCATACACTATGTATATGGTATATGTGTCTCGTGGTACGTTTGCTACATCACACTATGCTATATGTTCTGGTCTTATGGCCCTTTCTCTTATCTGGCCAAAGGCTATAAGTGGTTTCACGGTATCTTGGTTGGGATACGAATGGTTCTTCTGGATGGTTATCATCGTGGGAACATTGCCTTCGGTTCTTCTATACCGCAAACTCGGTGTGGACAAAGACTTTGGTAAGGCTACCGATAAATAATAAAGGTAGAATACCATAGACATATATAGACAATAGTCCTCTGCGTTTGCCCTTATAGAGAGAGTAAACGGAGGGGACTTTTGTTATTATTGTCATTGCTTATAAAAATATAAAATACTAAAAAACAGAAATATGAAAAACGAATACAAGATAATAGGTCTTATGTCTGGTACTTCGCTGGACGGGCTAGATATGGTTTATGCTGTATTTACGTGGGACGGTACGCGTTGGGATTATCGTATAGACTGCACACACAGCGTGGATTACAGCCCCGAATGGCGTGAGAAACTGAAAGGTTCATACTACCTGAACGGCGAAGGCCTTACTGCTCTTAGTGCCGAATACGGCCGTTTCCTAGGTGAACGTGTAAAAGAATTTGTAGAGAAATATTCCCTCACTCCAGATTTTGTAGCATCACACGGTCATACGGTTTTCCATCGTCCAGACTTGGGTTATAACTTGCAGATAGGTTGCGGTGCACACCTGCACGCAGCTTCGGGACAGAAGGTCGTGTGTGATTTCCGTACGCTGGACGTCGCATTCGGTGGTCAAGGAGCACCACTTGTGCCTATAGGGGATAAACTTCTGTTCTCACAGTATGACTACTGTCTGAACATAGGTGGTTTTGCCAATGTGTCGTTTGACAATGCCGATGGTAAACGTATAGCCTATGACCTATGCCCTGCCAACTATGTGTTAAACCGACTGATGCGTACACGTGGACAGCAGTATGACAAGGACGGTGAGACAGCTCGTAGTGGTAAGGTAAACCGTGAGCTATTTGATGCTCTTAATGCACTGGAATACTACCACCGTGAACCTCCTAAATCATTGGCACAGGAGTGGGTAGATGAATATGTTATGCCACTGGTAGATGCTTGTGAGGATACGTTTGAAAACAAGATAGCTACTCTTACAGAACATTCGGCATACCAGATATCTCGTCACTTCCGCCCAGGCAGCCAGGTGCTGGTAACGGGTGGTGGAGCATATAACGTCTATATGCTGGAACGTTCTATGTCATACGGCGATTTCACATTCATAAAACCCGAAAAAAACATCATAGATTTCAAGGAAGCACTTATATTTGCATTCTTGGGATTGCGTAGAGTGATAGGCGAACCCAACTGTCTGAAAACCGTTACCGGTGCTACTCACGATGTGATATCGGGTATATGTTACGGTTTTAAAATAGCTGAATAATAATGTATTACGGGGTATGGTCTCCCTTGTAAAAGACCGCAATTATATGAATTCTGCCTATAAAACATTTGTAGAACAGATAAGTAAAAAGATAGACTCAAAGAGAGTCTATACAGACATCTTACGCCGTTTTGCCTATGGTACAGATGCTTCGTTCTATCGTTTTGTGCCACAGGTGGTGGTGCGTGCCGCCAGCGAAGCCGAAGTGAGAGAGATATTGGCATTGGCAACATCACTTAATCTGCCTGTAACGTTCCGTGCGGCGGGTACTTCGCTTTCGGGACAGGCTAGTACAGACTCTATCCTGGTGCAGGCTGGTAAGGACTGGGAAAAAACCGAGGTGCTAGAATGTGGTGCCGCTATACGTACACAGACAGGCGTGGTAGGTACACGTCTTAACCAGATATTACGCCCATATGGTGTAAAGATAGGCCCAGACCCAGCGTCGGTAGGTAGTGCGATGATAGGTGGTATAGTAGCCAATAACGCCAGTGGTATGAATGGTACGCGTGAGAATGCTTACCAGACATTGCGTAGCGTGCGTATAATACTAGCCGATGGCACGGTGCTAGATACCGGCTCTCATACATCACGAGAGAGCTTCCTTACTACACATCGTGACTTTATAGCTAAAATTATAGAGTTACGCGACCGCATACGTGAGGACAAGGAACTGTATGACCGCATACGTAAAAAATACTCTATAAAAAACACTACTGGTATATCTATAAATCCGTTTGTGGATTTTGATGACCCATTTGATATCATCACTCACCTGATGGTAGGTAGTGAGGGTACGCTGGCATTTATGTCTGAAATGGTGCTGGAAACACTACCATTGGTGCCATACAAGGCCAGTGCGATGATGTATTTTGAAAACATCACAGATGCTTGTCGTGCGGTACAGAAACTCAAACCACTGCCTGTGGATAGTGCCGAACTATTGGACCGTCTGTCATTGCGTGCGGTAGAAGACAACGAAGGTATACCTTCGTTTATCAAAGACCTGCCAGACGGGGCTACTGCTATACTTCTGGAAACAAAGGGTATGACTAGTGAGGAATTGGAGAAAAATACAGCAGCTGTACGCGAGGCTGTCGCCGAATTCCATACGCTGTACCCAATAGAATTTACAGACCGTCCAGAAGAATACTCTAAATTCTGGAAGATACGTAGCGGTGTATTCCCATCGGTGGGAGGATTGCGTCCTACGGGTACATCGTGCCTTATAGAAGACGTGGTATTCCCACTAGAGGTGATGCCAGAGGCTGTTACAGACCTCCAAAAACTGATAGCTGCCCACGGATATGAAGACGGTTGTATATATGGACACTCGATAGAGGGTAACTTCCACTTTATCATCAACCAGAATTTCTCAAATGACGATGAGGTAAAACGTTTCGAAGCCCTGCTAGATGACGTGGTGGATTTGGTGGTTGATAAATATGATGCTTCACTTAAAGGTGAACACGGTACGGGACGTAACATCGCTCCGTTTGTACGTCGTGAGTGGGGTGAGAAGGCATATGGCATAATGAAGGAAGTTAAAGAACTGTTTGACCCCAAAGGCTTGCTTAACAAGGGTGTCATCTTTAACGAAGATCCTAAATGTCATATATCTCACCTTAAACATCTCACGGCTACAAATCCTGTGGTTGACAAATGTATAGAGTGTGGTTTCTGTGAGGTGAACTGTCTCACTTGCGGATTTACGCTTTCGGCACGTCAACGTACGGTGATACAGCGTGAGATAGCACGCCTTAAAAAGACAGGAGAAAATCCTGCTCTGCTAGCCGAACTGGAACGTGGTTATGTGTATATGGGTGAACAGACCTGTGCCAAAGACGGATTGTGTGCTACTTCCTGCCCTGTAAAAATAGATACGGGTAAACTCACACAAGCCATACGCGAACGTCAAGCGGGTGATACAGCCAAAAAGATATCTGCGTGGACGGCAGACCATTTCCAGGGTATAACATCTACTGTGGGAACAGGACTCAAATTGGTGAACGGAGTACGCACGGTGCTTGGCTCGTCGGTTATGAGTACGTTGGCCAAGGGAGCTCGTGCGGTTTCGGGAGATACGCTTCCACTATGGACTCCTGCTATGCCAAAGGGTATAAATCGTCCTATTCCTATCCCTGTACACGAGGAAAATCCACTCAAAGTGGTGTATTTCCCTAGCTGTATAAATCAGGTGATGGGCCCTGCCAAGGGTGATGCATCACAAGAACCGCTACATCAAGTGATGACACGATTGTTTGTTAAGGCTGGATATGAGGTTATATTCCCCAAGAATATGGGTAAATTGTGTTGCGGAACGATATGGGAAAGTAAAGGTTTCCCTCGTGAGGCAGACCGTAAGACGGCCGAACTAGAGGCAGCACTACGCGAAGCATCACAGGACGGAAAATATCCTATCGTTTGTGACCAGAGCCCTTGCTTGTATCGTATGATAAAGACTATCAAGGGACTTAAACTGTATGAGCCAGTAGAGTTTATAGATAAATTCCTGATGGAACGACTGGATATAACTCGTGTGCCAGAAACTGTGGCACTGCACGTTACTTGCTCTATGAAAAAGATGGGCAAGGAGGATATCTTAAAACGTGTGGCCGAAGCCTGTGCAGAAAAAGTGGTCATTCCAGAAGAAGTAGGCTGCTGTGGTTTTGCAGGGGATAGAGGCTTTACATATCCAGAGATGAATGCCTATGCGTTACGCAAATTGCGTGGAGCGATAGAACGCACTGGTGCTACATCGGGCTATTCAAACAGCCGTACCTGTGAAATAGGTCTTACTACCAATAGCGGTATCCAGTATCAAGGACTGGTATATCTGGTAGATAGATGTTCTACTAGTAAGAAATAAAGGTCTATGACTATAATTAAACCGCCCTGCACTAGTGCAGGGCGGTTTTTTATGGGTATTATATGCTTGTGGATTTATGTGTGTCCTGCGGTATAGGGAAATGGCAATATAAAAAATGTGCCGCCCTCGAGGGCGGCACATTTTTATGAGTATAGCGATGTATTACATCTTGGCAGCTTCTGTTTGGTAAGCAGAAAGTATGTATGTAAGACTAGCTGTACCGTCCATTGTAGGTTCGTTGGTAGAGTAGTCGCCGTAGTCATCGTGATATACACACATTGTAGTCTGGAAATCTTTGTACATATCGTTGCTGTACAGTGTGATACCTAGCAGGTTGTTGTAAATATTGGCATTTACAGGGCCGTCTACTAGACCGCCAGGAGTACAAGACATATTTGCACCACCGTCACGATATGAAGAGTGTGGGTCTACAGGATTGTCTTCGCAATTAGGCATAGCAACTATCATAGAAGTACCCCAAGGGTTGCAACCAAACAACCAGTCGCGTAGAGCAGCTTCTAGTTCTGCATATGAAGTGTCACCTGTGATTTTTTCATACAAGTGAGCCTGTGTGATAGCACCTACTGCAAGGTTGTTTGAACACCAGATGAAAGGAACACCATTGATGAATGGGTTGCTCTGTCCGCGGTCTAGGATACCTTGTAGGCCTTTTTTCATATATGCTATAACTGTATCACGTTCTGCTCCGCGAGCTTTCTGTGCAGTGTAGTAGTGACCTAGGTTTACAAATGGATACCACTGGTAATGGTGAGCTGTATCTGCTCCCATCCAAGGTGTAACAGGTTCCTGTGCAGCCCATTTGATAGCGTCTGGAAGGTACTCACCACCCTGTCCTAGGAAGTCAAGCTGTATAGCTGCTAGTTCCATGTCATCTACCCAGTTGTCTTCGGCATAGATATATGGAGAAACTACACTGGCTGTCTGGTGGTTACCAGGTTTAGATAGACCAAATTCATAAGCGTCTTTTGCTTTCTGACGTAGTTCTGCAGCATATTCTGGGAAGTATTTACCCAATACCTGTGCACCTAGTGCAAAAGCTGAAGCAAATTTACCTGCTGTGCTAGATACACCAGTGGTAGCGTTCATAAATTTACCGCGTACCTGTGGTTCGCCACATACGTGATATACAGGACGGTCTGGAGTTTTACGGCCATAACGAGCAGGGTCGTTGGTAGGAAGACGCAAACCTATGTGGTCGCGGTCGTCTGCTATCTGGTTGAACATAAGGTTCTTTTCAGGGTTCATTTTAAGAGCCCAGTCCATACCCCATTTAACCTCGTCTATGATGTCTGGGATGCCGTTGGCACCAGGAAGACCATTTGCTCCATATTCATCACCAAAAGCCTGTGGGTTCTGCTGGTAGGCAAACATCATCTGGAAGATAGTGTTAAGCGATGTTGTAGAGTATTGTAGGTAGTCTGTTGCATCGTGCCAACCTCCTACTACGTCCACGTGTTTACCGTTAAGTTTCTTGTCTGGAGAACCAGTGATGAAACCATCGTGCAAGTGGCAAGAGTCTTGTAGGTATGGGTTCCAACCGCAACGCTGCTGACGCAAGTAGTTAAGAACAAAGTCTGCTGTACCATCATATACGTTCTTGTTAATGTGGAAGAATGGAGATTTAACACCATTGGCTTCTAGGTAGTAAACACCAGGAGTCTCTACCGATGAGAAGTCTAGACGTACAGTGTTGCCAAACTGTTCCCAAGTTCCAAAGTTTTCTGTAAGCTCAAATTTCTGAACAGTTTTACCTGTGGCAGAATCTTTAATCTCAAATTTTTTGATATCAACCGTGTCCTTTACAAGGAATACGGCTACTTTCTTGCTTACAGGTAGATAACCCATCTGGTTAACGCGTATCCAACCTGTTACTTGTGGCTCGCTACAAGCAGCCAAAAGCAGCACAGATAGAAGAGCAAATAATGTTTTTTTCATATTGAAAATAGGGGTTTAATGTTATTTGATTATTTATTTTTTGTTCCTTTCTTTTTAAGTGGGATAAGTTCCTCTATACTTACAAATTCATAACCTTTGTCCTTGAGCGTAGTTATGATTTCGTCTAGTCGGTTATACAATTTGTCTGTACGGCGAGCATCTACACCAAAGTGTATGAGCATCATAAAACCATTAAGCCCCGCAGGGTCTTGGCTTTCGTACTTCATTATACGGTCCACGATATACTGTGAAGAATAGTATCCCTTGCGACCGGGCAAGGTATAGTCGCCATTTGATGCAGTGCCTGGAGTGTAGTTCACAAATAGTACACCCCATTCGTCTGCCCACTTTGCGTGAGTCTCGTTGTAGTATTCGTATGGAGGAATCATATATGGAGCATCTTTCAGTTTGATGCCAAATTTTGCCATCTCGGCATAGTTGTTCATAATGTCTTTTTTCAACGAGTCTTTGCTCACAAGAGTAGTTTTTCTGTCACTCCAAGGACACCACAATAGATGACGGTCTGAATGAGGGCCTATGTAATGTCCGTCCTTTTTAAGTTCCTTGACAACGTTTTCACATTTTTTATAACGGAAGAAATTTCCAGTGAAAAAGAATGCTCCCTTGATGCCGTGTTTTTTAAGTGTGGTACGTATGGCGTTATGCCCATCAATGTGTCCGTCTGATGTAAAGACCAACGTGAGTTTCTTTTCTTCTTTAGATGCACGGTTTATGCCCTTGTCGTCCCAAGACATAACCTCAGGATTTTCTACTCGTTGCTCTTGGGCGTAGAGCAGTGCAGGTAGTAGTGATAGTAATACGAGTAATCTTTTCATATAGAAAATGGTTATAGTTTTATGAAAATGTTCTTTTTATACATTATGCGAGCGATAACCCATAGTACACATATAAAGAATAGTGCCCATAGTAGTGATGCTAGTCGTGGGTCATCTGTTACCAGTTGTGCCAATGGGACAAATATCGTTTTATATAGATATGGTTGTAAAGAAAGTGTAGAGTCGTTGTAAGGAATCTTGATGAGAGACATCGTTTTAACTATAACACCAGCCAGTACAAACATAATGAGCGGGTTCATACCAAATGCTATAAAAGGACTGGTCCAACGGTCTTTTTTCTTGACATCAATAACAAATATGCACATACCCAG
The DNA here is from genome assembly GCA_017537565.1 of Flavobacteriales bacterium. Taxonomy (GTDB): domain Bacteria; phylum Bacteroidota; class Bacteroidia; order Flavobacteriales; family UBA1820; genus Merdimorpha. Next base: position 2,519 of record JAFYKQ010000012.1, on the reverse strand, counting down.
TAGAAGAGAAGCCCAACCACAAGTAAAGAACACATATGAACTAGTCCACAGAGGTTTGTTGATGGGGAAGCCAAGGTCCCAGGCCAATCCTATCATAATTCCTATTGCTCCCCAGAACATCAGCTGTTGGCTGGCTAGCAGTTTGTCGTCTTTGGATATAGTGATGATACGTCCTGCCAGGTAACCGAATAGTATATTTACGCACGCTGGTATTGTGGATAGTAGGCCTTCTGGGTCAAATGCCAGTCCATAGCCTTTGTATAGGTGGGCAGCTCCCATTATCCATAGGTCAAAACGCTGTGTAGCATTGCCCGCTGCCGACATATATGTTTCTCCCTGGCCAAATGCTATGAGGATAATCCAGTAACCTACCAGTATCACACCCGCAGCACCCAGTATGTATTTCACTTTTTTAAGAGCCAGTATGAGAAGTCCTGCTATACCATAGGCCAAACCTATGCGTTGCAGTACACCCATTATACGCATAGTTTCCAGGTTTTTCATAGCAGGGAAAGAAAACTCTATACCGAAAATCTCGTGAGGAGCCATCGTTATAGGGAAAGAAAAGAATGGGTACCAGGTGAGTAGGAAACCTACGGCCCATATTTTGAAGGCACGTGTCACTACCTTTTTACCTAGTGCGTTAAACGTACAACCTGCCTTCTGGAATACAAACCACATAGATGCTCCCACTATGAACATAAAGAATGGGAATACCAGGTCGGTAGGTGTACAACCACTCCAAGCAGCGTGTTTAAGCGGAGGGTATATCGCCCCCCAAGTGCCTGGGTTATTTACCATTATCATTGTAGCTACTGTCAGTCCGCGTAGGACGTCAATGGATTTGATGCGTTCTTTTTTCTCCATCGTTAAGACTATGTATTTATATGTATAGAGTTAAGTGAGTGTGGTGTAAATGTTATCTACACACTAAAGGACAAATATAATATGTTTTTTTGATAAAAATGAAATAGGTGCTTCTCTTTTTTAAATAGGAGTAATAATTATTTTAAGGCGTGTGTAGAAGCTCTGTATAGAGCAGGTGTGATATTAAAAAATAGATAAATGTGTATAGATATGATAAAAAGTAGTAATTTTACATCGAGGTGTGAAGGATACACCATATTACATAAATATAAGATATATGATACACGTAGCGATATTGTCTCACGAGGCTCCCCAAAGAGAATTTTTAAATGACTTCCTGTCCCGCGAGCAGGATTGCGAGATATTGGCTTGTTGTGCCTCGGTGGAAGAATTGATGGATAGTGGTTGTGTGAAGGATATAGATGTGTTGTATGCCAGTCCTATGTATGTGGTAAATGCAGATGCTCACAGGGTTATCAATCCTGTGGGAGAAAAGAAACCTCTTATAGTGGTGGTGTCTTCCGATGGTGCAGCAGCCCTTAAATGTTATGAGGTGGCAGGAGTGGTGGACTATGTGGTTGTGCCTTGTGGGGTGGAAAGGCTTTATCTATCATTACACAAAACCAGAGAGATGCTCTCTATGGTAAATGTGTGTATACAAACAAAGGCCGGTACTGCTTCACGTGATTATATATTTATAAAGGTAGATAAAAAGATGGTGCGTCTGCCGCTAGATGATATATACTATATAGAGAGCGTCAAAGACTATATAAAGATAGTAACCGAAAAGAAAAGTTATCTGGTTTATAGTACTCTTACTGGATTTACGGCTTCCTTACCTCCTGATAGATTTGCTCGCATACATCGTTCTTATACCATAGCCATAGACAAGATAGAGGCTATAGATGGAAGTGTGGTGGAAATAATGAATACACGCCTCCCTTTCTCCAAAAAATATATGAAAGAATCCTTTATGACGATACTTTACTAGGGGGTGTCTGTGTCACGCCTTTTTAACAGTCTTTAACATTTGAGAGTTGTTAAAATTTAGATGGTAAAGACTGTTTAATCTTATAAAATATGCTTTTCATCGAGAAAAATACACCATTCGTCTAAATTTTGCATTTTTCATCCCTCGTCACTGCAAAATTGGTGTACTAATTACATTTTAAGATGTATCTTTGCTTGTAATGTATAGTGGAAACTATGTTCACTCCTCATTATAGTGGTATAGAATGTGGTTTCTGTGTATAAGTATAACGCTATGAGTATATTAAAAACTAGATTTGCATTGTTTGCGATTGTTTTGATGGCTTGTTTTGGCTGTCAAAATAGTCATAAAAGTACGTTAAAAGTTGCGGTTATGGCAGATTTGCACGTTTCTCCGGGTAATGCTCAGGTGAGCAACATGGAAGACGTGGTGGCAAATATCAATGCCAGCGACTATGACTTTGTGATAGTAGCGGGAGACGTATCCAATTCTGGTGGCAATGATGAACTAGAATGTGTGTATGAAGCTCTTAAAGGTCTAGAAAAACCATATTTCTTTGTTCCAGGTAATCACGAGACAAACTGGAGTGAGAGTGCTTGCCAGAAGATAATAGACTTGTGGGGTGCAGATAGATTTGTACACGAGGTGGGCGACTATATAT
>JAFYKQ010000109.1 GCA_017537565.1 Flavobacteriales bacterium | reverse complement strand
TCTTCTGTAAGACGTCCTAGACGAGTGTTAAGTCCTTCTATCTCGTCTTCCAAGTCTTGAACTTCCAGTGGGAGTTCGCCTTGAATGGCGCGTATCTGGTCTATGCGTGAATCTATAAGTTGCAAGTCATACAGTGTACGCAACTTCTGTTCTACTGTGATTTCTTTTTCTGCCATTTTATTGCAAATAATTGATAGGGTTTGTGTCTATGTCTGATAAACAGACTGCAAAGTTAGTGAATTTTTCGGATATATAATCCCATAAAATGTTTTTTGTAAAACGTTCACTCTCAAAATGTCCTATATCGGCCAAAAGAATATCGCCTTCGGCAGCAAAATAGTCGTGATATTTGAGGTCGGCAGTGATAAAGGCGTCGGCTCCTGCTCGTCTGGCAGAACCTATGGCAAAACTGCCCGAACCACCTAAAACGGCTACTTTTTTTATCTTTTTCCCTGTAAAAGACGAATGTCTTATCCCTCTCGCATCAAACGTATCCCTTACCAGTTCCAAAAACTCTTTTTCCTCCATAGCCATAGGTAGATGGCCTATCATTCCCATTCCTATGCGGTGGTTTTTGTTCTCTAGTGCCACTATTTCATAGGCTGGCTCTTCATAAGGATGTGATGTGAGTAGATGGTTTATGACAGATGATTTGAGATGGGCAGGTAGAACGACGTTTATGATGTCTTCCTCCTCGCTGTGTAACTGGCCTATGCTTCCCACATATGGATTGGCTCCTTCCTTCCCACGGAATCTTCCTGTGCCACGCACAGTCCAAGAGCAAGAGTCATAATCTCCTATGCTGCCTGCTCCTGCCGCTGCCAAAGCTGTTCTTACAGCATCGGTATGAGATGATGGAACGTATGTTGTAAGACGGTAAAGAGTGTTTTTCTGTGGAATGAGTATCTTTTTGTCCTTCAGTCCCAATGCACGGCACATACCTTCGTTTACTCCCTCCCACGAATTATCCAGTGCCGTATGTATGGCATATATCGCTATGTCATGTCGTATGGCTTTCATTACGGCACGTTCTACATAGGTACTGCCTGTGAGTCGTTTAAGGCCGTTAAAGATAATAGGGTGAAAGGCTACTATCACGTTGGCTCCTTTTTCTATGGCTTCATCTACTACCATTTCGGTGCAGTCGTGAGCGATTAGTATGCCAGTGACTATGGAACTGGGATTCCCCACCAAAAGCCCTACATTGTCAAAATCTTCGGCATATAGTGTGGGAGATAATAGCTCCATTGCTTTTACTATGTCTTTTACTTTTGTTTCCATCGTGGTGAGATATTGTGATTGGTAAAAGACAAAAATAGTCATAAAATCTTTTCTTTGGTAGAAAATGTGAAAATGATTAAATTGCCCATCGTTAAAACGCTATAAAGATGAAAAAAAATCTATCACTTAAACATCTATATGCACCACCAGGTAAGATATTTGATGGAGGAAGAAAAAATCCTCTGTTGGTTTTGGTGCACGGCTATGGAGCAGATGAATGTGACCTGTTCTCACTGGCTGGTGAATTTCCAGATGTGTTTCACGTGGTGTCTCCTCGTGCGCCAATAAATCTGCCGTGGGGTGGTGCAGCGTGGTATTCGCTGGACTTTACAGACGGAGAAAAATTTACCTGTATTCCCGAGGCTATTGCTGCCCGCGAAGCACTGCACACGTTTATAAACGAGGCTATAGAAGCCTATGATGCCGACCCTTCACAGGTGTGGTATCTAGGATTCTCACAGGGGGCGATACTGGGCTATGGACTTATGACTACATACCCACAGCAGGTAAAATATTATATGCCATTGAGTGGTTATCTGGAAAAGGCCGTAGTAAACTATGATGTTACGGTAGATGATATGAAGGATGTAAAGGTTTTTGCTACACACGGTAGTGTGGACCCTGTCATACCAGTGCAGTGGGCTAGACTCATAAAGCCTTTTATGGAATCACGATGTGTGGATTTTACCTATAACGAATACTATATGGGACACGGCATTTCTCCCGAAGGTCTTACATTGATGCGTAGGTGGGTAGATGAAAATTTACAGAAAGAGGATTAAATAATGTCTTCATCTTTGGAGTGAAAGGAACTATGTCGTATCTTTGTACGTCATTCTGTGAATGGATTTTAAAAGAAAAACAAATCAATAATTAATTGACAGGCCCCTGTCATATATTTATAAACATAAACACAATGAGCCAAAAAATCAAATCAGGAGTAGCTACAGGTGCTACATTGGGTGAGATATTTGCCCTAGCCAAAGAAAAAGGTTTTGCTATCCCAGCAGTAAACTGTACAGGTACAGATACTGTTAATTCTGTGATGGAAGCAGCCGCTGCGGTAAATTCTCCAGTTATAATCCAGTTCTCAAACGGTGGTGCATCGTTCATAGCAGGTAAATCACTTTCAAACGAAGGTCAGAAATCTGCAATAGCTGGTGCGATAGCCGGAGCTAAACACGTTCACACTGTGGCTGAAGCCTATGGTGTTCCAGTGATCCTACACACAGACCACTGTGCCAAAAATCTTC
>JAFYKQ010000108.1 GCA_017537565.1 Flavobacteriales bacterium | reverse complement strand
GCACTGCGTAGAACACGTATAGGTAGTTTTAAGATAGAGGACGCTATGAGCATAGAAACTGTGATAGAGTCCATAGCCAATGATTATGAAAAATCCCCAGCAGATGAATAAAAAAGTAAAGTTTGAGGATTTGGGTAGCACAGAATATGCCGGCACTTGGCAGATGCAGAAAGAACTCTTTACATCTATCATAGACGTAAAGATGGATAACCGCCACAGTGGCACATCTGTCCCCACGTCAAACCATCTGCTATTTACAGAACATAACCCTGTATATACCCTAGGACGTCAAGGCAAAGAAGAACATCTGCTACTGTCTATGCCTCACCTTAAAGAGAAAGGAGTATCATTCTTTAAAATAGACCGAGGTGGCGACATCACTTATCACGGTCCTGGGCAGATAACAGCCTATCCTATACTGGACCTCGATAATTTCTCCCCAGACATACATCTCTATGTACGAAATCTGGAAGAGATAGTCATACGCACCATAGGCAAATGGGGGATAAAAGGTAAACGCAGCGAGAAAGAAACAGGCGTATGGATAGATGTAGGAACACCTGCTGCACGCAAGATATGTGCCATAGGTGTACGAACATCACACTGGGTAACGATGCACGGTTTTGCGCTCAATGTAAATACAGATATGAGCTACTTCACACATATCATTCCTTGTGGCATACGTGGTAAGGGTGTGACAAGTATGGCAATGGAAGTAGGAGAAAAAATAAATATAGGAGAAGTAAAAAAAGAATTGGTAGTACAGTTCTGTGAGGTATTCGGTGCCGAGATAGAATAAGCAGCCTTCCACATTCTTCCTAACATTATACACAAAAAAACGGCTCCCTCGAAGGGGAGCCGTTTTTTATAGAGAATATCACTAGAACATCTTTTCTATTTTCTCACGGTTGTCTTCTATATCGGCTTTGCTTTCCAGAGCAGTCATCACCGTCTGTATATAAGCCTTATAGATTTCGTTCACCGAAGCCTGTGCTGCCGTTGTGCTACCTTCCTCTGCTGCACGACGAGCCACCACCGTAGCCACAAGCACACCAGTCTCATCTACCACAGGAGCAGAAACCTGACCTTCCTTCATACCAAACATCACACCCACCGTCTTAGGAGCACGACCCACACCGGCTATGATAGGAGTAGCCATCGTCATCGATGTAGCTTCATAAACTTCACCGCTCACAGCCTTAGCGATTTCTTCCATAGAACCTTTTGCCTTGGCCAATCTTTCAGACAACATAGCCGCCTTTTTCTCTTTAACCAATATAGGTTCTACCTCTGCACGAGCCTGTTCTGCGTCCTTAACACCTTCTGAACGCATACCAGAAACCATAGCTACCACCTGATAACCGTCCTCGTCAAAGATTTTAGTGTCATTAACCTTACGTCCATCTTCAAACGCCCAACGTGTAATCGATGCATTATCACCTATCGTGTTATAAGATGTCTGTAGAATACCATAATCCATCGCAGGAACTATTGCATAACCATACTTAGCAGCCTCTGCCATAAATTCTTCTACCGATGTGTTTACTTTTGAAAGGTTCTGTGCAGCACCCAAAATCACAGCCGATGTTTCTTTTGATGGATTGATAAAGTGTGTAACCGTAGCCATCTTATATGACTTACCAAAGTCTTTCTGGTCCTCAACCTTCACAACGTGATAGCCCGCTGGAGTCTCTATCACACCTATAGAACCTTTTGGAGAGAAGAAAATGAAATCCTCGATAGGACCATTCTCACCCGAATATTTAACCCACTGTTGCAGACCTTTATTTTCGGCTGCCGATGGGTCCATAGAATATTTAAGTGCCATATCTTCCAGTGTAGCACGACGAGACTTGATAACAGCTGCTATAGAGTCTGCCGTAGCCTTTGCTGCTTCTTTTGAAAGTACAGCATCTGGAACTATCTGGTTTCCTTCATACGATATAAGAACGTGGCTGAAACGAGCACTGTCTGGCATCGTACGCACTTCTTGCAGTTTTGAAAGCTTATAAGAGTCTTTATCGCGATATGGGCCGAACACCTCACCTATCTTGGCTCCTTCTACCCACTCTTTAACGTCTTCGTTTTCTATATTTCTCACATAAGCACCGCTGTAACGGCTACCAGCATCTGTATATGTGCTCACAAACACAGAGTCATTTTCTGTATTCTGGAAACCATACACCGTTTCTGCCGATTTTGTTTTTTCGTTGTATTCCTGTTTATCTTTAAGCAGTTCTGTTATTTTTTCAAGCACTGCCTGTGCATCTTTTTCTGATGGTTCAACAGGTATAAGCGCCAACTGAATATCACGGCTTTCGCTACGTTTGTATTCGTCGGCGTGTTTATTTACATAAGAAGTGATTTCGGCATCTGTAACTTCTACCGTTTTATCATCTATGCTGCTGTATGGCAAGTAAACCACCTGACCATCTACCTGGTCATTCTGGTAAGCGTACTCTATCTTACCATCTAGTGTAGTAGCCGTAAGTCCAGCCTGCACCATATCTGCATACTGTGCCGATTCCTGAAGTGCACGTCCACGCTGTTTCATATCCTGCCACAACGCCCAAGCTTCCTGTGCTTCTGCATTACCTGCCTCACGAGCCTGACGTACAGAACTTACCCACTGCTGCAACGCATTTTCATCTACTTGACCCAAAGCATTTGTAAAGTACTGTTTAACGTCTGGAAGTTCCAGGATTCCGTTCATCGTACCTTTTGCTCCTACCGAAATACCTGCTGCTTCGTACTGCTGTTCCAACAATTTTTCTATCACCCACTGCTCATAAACCTGCTGTGCAGCAACACCATAACTTACGTTATACTGTTTGTTGGCTTCCATAAATTGGTTGATACGTGAACGATATTCTTCAACGTGCAGTTCATCATCTCCTACCGATGCTACAAGCGTACGGTCTGATGAGAAAATTCTATCACGAGAAGATATAACCTCGCCTAGTACAAATGCAAACAAGGCAAATAAAATAAGACCTACCAGTAGTCCCTGGTGATGTCTGAGTGTTTGTAAAGCTGTCATTATATATTAAGTTTTATTACTTATTTTTGGATTTGCGAAAATACAACAAATGCCCTTAAAATAAAAACCTTAAAAGCATATTTTTTCAAAGTTTTTTACGGACGTGTACCGTATCTACTTTGGAGGAAGAGGCTTCCTTTACAGTAAGGATATATTTACCCGCCGTTATTTCTTCATCTGCAGCAGGGATTCGTTCGGCAAGATGGGTTATAAGTCCACCCAGCGTTTCATATTCCTCACTTTCAGGTAGTTCCAGATTATATTCTGAATTGATATAATCCACCTCTTGACGAGCCGAGAACAGATATGTTCCATCGCCCAAATCACGTTCCAGGAGCGTTTCCTTGTCGTGTTCATCTTCTATATCACCCAGCAGTTCCTCTATAATGTCCTCTACCGTTACCATTCCACTCGTTCCACCATATTCGTCCAGTATGATGGCAACACTCATACGTTTATGTGTAAGTGTTTTAAGCAGGTCATTTACCGCCATACTCTCTGGCACATAAAGCACCGGCAGCAACATATCTTTAAGCGATTCCTGTCTTGGTTTAAAGAGGTCAAACGAATGTACATATCCCAATATATTGTCTATCGTCTCTCTATAAACTATGATTTTGGATAGTCCCGAAGCGATGAATTCTTCTTTTAGTTCGTCTATCGTAGCATTTATGTCCAATGCCGTAATATCTGTACGGGGCACCATACATTCACGTGCTTTCACATCACGGAACTCCAATGCATTGCGGAATATGTTTATCTCCTTGTCTATCTTTTCACGCTGCACAGGAGTCATCTGCTCTATCTGTTCTTCTATATAATACCCCAAATCCATACGCCCTATCGAAAAATCCATTTTTTCTCCACCATCACGATGAAAGACACGACGGATCAAGGTATTTGATATCCACAGCATAAAGCCAGATATTCCCGTAACATTAAACAACACATATATCACATACACAGGTATGGCAAATATCTCCATCACTTCCGATGCATACACGCGGAATATAGTCTTTGGCATAAACTCTCCCGTTACCAGTATCACACCAGTAGATATAAGAGTCTGCACCAGTAGCACCGAAAACGGCAATTCCTCTACCCCCGCATACTGTGGATACATCGAGTCTATTATAAGGTCGCCCATAAAATAACCATATACCACCAGCGCGATGTTATTTCCCACCAACATCGTGGCTATGTATTTGTCTGGACGTTCCAAGAGATAAGATATAATCTGGCCCACCCAAGACTTTTCTGTCTTGAACATAGAGAGTCGTACCCTATTGGCCGAAAGATAAGCTATCTCCATTCCCGAAAAGAATGCAGAAAAGAGCAACGACACTATTATAGCTATTATTTCTGTATCCATAGACTATTTTTGGTTGTTATTCCTTGCCTCTCGCTCTCTCTTTTCTCTCAATATTTCTTCCTGCCAAGGTATACCATCATCTTCCACCACTTCTTCTTTACCTTCAAATCTAGGCGGACGACTATCATCACGTTCGGCAGGGAAAGGAGATGTGTATCCTGCTCCCCAAGTTTCAGACGTGGACGAGCCACCTCTACGCGATTGAGAGCCTGGGAAACTGAATCCTCCTCCCGATGATGACGACGAAGAAGAACTAGACAACGAGTCCTCTATACTTATCTCTCCCGATGAGTTAAACATCTCATACCAAGCAAAATTCTCATCGGCACGGAAACCACGACGCGGCAACATCACATCACCGTCCTTTACTATACGGGCAAACATATCTGTATAAAAAATATGCTGTTCTCTATCCCATACCAGGCGTTCTGTGATGATGGAATCTCCCGTAGATGTAGATACTATCACATTACCTATAGCTTCAGACAGCCCCGACACGCCATACTCCACTGCCTTCATAGCAGTAAGTTTTACCTCTTCTTCATCTGTCCCTTTCTTATATGATATGATAGAAATACCCCCACTACCCTTTTTATCGGTTACCGATGGGTCTTCTGGAGATTCTTCTATCACGACCTTTCCTGCCGAAAGACGCATAATCACACGTCCCGAATCGACCCTCACCATCGTATAGTTTTCTATCGTCGTGGGCATCGATTTTTTATTTTCCAGCAGTCGGTCTATTTCTGCTTCGTCATTTTTACACGAAACAAACGTTGCAGCCCACAGGAGGGCTGCAACGCAATATGCTATATGTAATGTTTTTCTTTTGCTCATCTGTAGCTAGTCATAGCTGCATAAAAGCAGACTAATTATTATAGAGATGGGATAGTAACAGTAGTGTTTATCCAGCAACCTATGTGCAGTGTTTTACCTGCCATACCCTGTTGGAATATCATTGTACGGTCTGGAGCCATAGCCGATGACGAAGCCAATGATTTACGAGCTGCATCTACAACTTTTGGATTTGAAGAAGATAGAGCCTTACGGAACATCTCTATCGCTGCATAGTGAACCGCACGTTTTTCAAATTCGCTGCTACCACACGCATCAGAACTTGCAGCATACATAGAACCTATCAACAACCAAGCCTCACCCATTTTAGGGTCTATAGCCAGTGCAGACTGTGCAGCACTACGAGCAGCAGCCTTCTGTCCCATCTTGTAATGACAGTTGGCCAGGTTCATATAGTTACGAGCCTTATCTGCTGGTGTTGTAGAAAGTTCTGCTGCAGCCTTAAAGTAGTCTGCCGCTTTTGAGAAGTCGTTTTTAGAGTATGCCATCTGTGCAAGACCACGAGCTGCACGAGCATTAGGATCCAGCGCATAGTATGCTTCAGATATCTTCATATATATAGGAGTAGTAAAGCACTCTTTGTTCTGAAGAAGACCTGATGATTTACGCAACCATTCTTTATCTGTCTTATTGGCTTCAAAGTCTTCTGAAAGCACCTTTGTCAACATCTCGCAAGTAGCGATAGGACGTATACGTGCTTCCATATTGGCTGTAACGATTTCGTTGTTCTTGATAAGAGCTTCTAGGTTACGTACACGACTTGCCTCCTTTGGAGTGTATTGACGTGTAGAGTCTGATGTCAAGTTGTTATACTCGATAGAAAGAGCGTCGTGGCTTATAGCCAGCACGTCTGATATTTCTTCATACATATCAAACATCTCGCTTATAGAGTAAACTTTGGCATCATATAGATTCATCGCTGTCTTGAAGTAGTAATCAAGGATAACAGCGTCTAGGTTTTCTCCATTCTCTATACGAGCATTTGAGTGAGCTATAACTTCTTTTATAAGAGCAATAGCTTCCTGTGGAGTTCCTATTCTGAATCTCAACATAGCCTGTGCTTTAAGCCCCTTTGTATAACCTGGACGGTAGTCTGGGAATCTTTCTAGGCTAGTGTTGTAAACCTCCATAAGAAGTTTTTTGTATTCATCTGCCTTGGCTGCATCTGTTTTAACAGCCTCTGGGATAAAAGATTCTATCATCTTGGCTCCATACTGGAAGTGTATAGGTTGTAGGTCTGCACAGTTTTTGTACAGATAAAGCCATTCTGGATAGGCATCTTTAAAGTTTTTGGCCTTGTAGTACTCAAAGTACATAGAAAGTTTTGTTTCGCATTCTGAAGGACCTTCTTCCACCACTTCTTCCTGTGCATATGCAGGAGTGTACATCATAGTGAAAAGTCCACCTAGGAGCAATAAAGCTAATTTTTTCATCTTATATAATGTTGGGATTAATGTGAGCTAAATTTTTTGCAAATATACTAATAATATTTATGTTTCAAGAACCATCTATCATTAAGAGTGAATGAAATTCCAAGCTTTATATAGCCTTCGCTTATAAGACCATCTGTGCTTTTGCCCAGATTACCTGCATTGACATATATATTAAAGTTTGAAATAGCCATCGTCTGTGATTCCACTTTGGTAAATGGCAGTGTAGCACCCAGTGTCACACCCATATCTTTCACTTCGTGTCCTTTCACCTCAAATGTCTCTGAAGCATAATACAAACCTGCCATATAACGTATGCGTGCCCAGTAAGAGTTGGTAGAGTTCATATTTGGCTGATAGTGTCCACCCAATGCCACACGCATACCCGATTTATATGTAGCCTCGCTACGTATGAAATCCACGTTTTTCCAGTCTGGTGCCTCGGTGTATTTACCTTCCAGCCCTACATACCAACGCTGCACATTTCCTACACCCACACCTGCCGTTATCGTAGTAGGCAACGAGAAAGAATATTCGTTTTTCTCTCGATAGTTCTGTGGGTTGTTTTCGTCATACATCTCGTCATAGTTAACCACCGTATATCTCATATATTCACGGTCATTTTTCATACCAGCCGTAAATTCATACGTTGCTCCCAGATACAGTCTTATATTATCTTTAAGCGCCGTATTATAGTTCACACCAAACTTAAATTTGGCGCCACGCATCCAGTCTGTATACTGGATTTTGGTGTTTGTAAGACGATCTTCCAGATAATTATATGTAGAGCGTTTGGTCTCTCCATACAGGTATGCAGCCGATACACCTATACTCAAATTCTTTATAGCCTCTATACCAAATGATGCAAATCCCATATTAAGACCTCCGTTACCCGTATAGTAATCCAGCGAACCTTTAAGCGCACCATCTACCAGTAGCGAGTCATAAGAATACACCGTATATCCCATCACCGTATATGGAGCTATACCTACCTGTATGGCAGCCTTACCACTCAATGGAACCGAAAATATAAGATAGTTAAATCTAACATCATTTGTCGTGTTACGCATACGTCCAGCATCATATATAACGTGCTCATATTCGGCACCTACCGTATAAACCGTCTGTTTAAGTTTGGAAAGTGACGCTGGGTTTACCGTATTTACCAGTCCTGGCATAGTATATGCCGTTCCTGCTCCCGCCATAGAACGCGTCTCCAACGTACCGTCAAAACTCAAACGTCCCACACCAAATATCGAGTATGGAGACATCGTGTTATATGTATCTGTGGTGCTCTGTGCCACCACTTCCAATGAAAAGATAGCCAATAAGACTATTATTAACTTTCGCATATTTTGATATTGTGTTTCAATATTGTGTATAGAGATTCCAATAGATAATTGGGTCTTGCAAAGATGGGACATTTTAATCTTTCTGCCAAATGCTCTGTATCTCCTCCGGTTAAGATTATCTTAAAATCTCTGTGTTTTTCTTTATATAATGATATTATGTATTCTATCTCTCCCACCAGACCGTCTATCGCCCCACCACGCATACAGGTAGGTGTCGTAACACGGTTAATGGAACTATCTCCCACAGGCGTAGCATATGTAAGCTGTGGCAATGCCGATGTATAATGATGCATAGCATTGAGCCTCATTTGCAGGCCTGGAGATATATTTCCACACGTAAAGACACCTTCACCATCTATAAAATCATACGTGACACAAGTGCCGGCATCTATTATAAGTGCCGCCTGTCCCGGATATGAAAGTGCCGTACCAGCTACCACTGCTATACGGTCTTCACCTACTTCGGCAGGCATAGTATCTGCATTACTTATACCCAAAGGCAGTTTTACAGATAACTTTAACATCTTTTTGCAAACTATTAGGCGTTCCCAGTCTACCATAGGCCCTACACTGCACACTATGGCATATCGTACATCATTTGACTTGCAAAACTCCCTCAATGCCGTATGAACCTCATCATAAGATATGGATACAATCCTCTCCAAGACGTCATTTTCCCATACGCCCAGTTTTACTTTGGTATTACCTGCATCTATGACTATATCCACGCTATATTTGACTATGGTTTCAAGGGGCAAATATACGCACTATCTATGGGTTTTACACCTTTTTTATGGTAAAAAACATTTTTACAGGCAATTTTTGGCACAAAAAAAGGGCTTGCCCGCTGGGTAAGCCCTTTTTATCCATCATCAAAGCTATTAAATTATTTCATCGTAACGTTTCCTTCTCTCATCTGTGCATCGGTTACAGCTACATATACCATATTGAGAATTTCTTCTGTCGTCGCACCCGAATACAGCAGATGTGCAGCCTTGTTAAGTCCTACCACGATAGGTCCTACCGCCACCGAAGCCGAATCGGCCGCTTTAAGCAGCTTATATGAGAGATTGGCAGCATCTTTACCAGGGTAGATAAGAACATTGGCTCCACCCTTTCCTGCCAGTGTAGAGAATGGGAATCTTTCTGCAAGCAGTTCACCGTCCAATGCATATTCTGGCTGCATCTCTCCATCTATCACCATATCTGGATAATGTTCTCTCATATATGCTGCCACACGAGCCATCTTGGAGGCTTCCTGTGTAGGACGGCTACCAAAATCTGAATTGGCTACCAGTGCCACACGAGGTTCTATACCCAGACTTTTTACCAATTCTGTAACTTGCAGTATGATGCTCTCCAGTTGTTCATCACTAGGCGAGCTATTTACCGTAGTATCGGCCAGGAAGATAGGCCCACGATGTGAATTGACTATATTCACCGTAGCCATAACACCTGCCTCTGGTGCTGCTCCTATTACAGTAAACAACGGTTCTGATGCCGTAGAAAGGTTCTTGGAATAACCATTGACCATAGCATCGGCCATACCCTCGTGCAACATCATCGCTCCAAAGAAATCACGACGTGTCATAGTACGCGTAGCATCATACCACGTTATACCCTTGCGTTGGTGTTCCTGCCAATATATCTGTGCAAAACGTTCTACCATAGGACGTGTCTCGGGTGAACGAGTGTCTATTATCTCTACGTCCATATTCATATCGTTCTCTTTCATCATCACCTCTAGACGTTCACGGTTACCCATAAGAATAGGTATAGCCGAACCTTCCTCATATGCTATATATGCCGCACGTAGGACATTCATACGGTTGGCTTCGGGGAAGATGACACGTTTTGGAGAAAGAGCAGCACGGTTCTGTAACAGACGCATAAGCTTTGGCTGATGTGTCATACGTTCGGTAAGGGATTCCTCATATGCCGTCCAGTCTGTGATAGGTGCTCGAGCAACACCACTCTCCATAGCAGCACGAGCCACAGCTGGAGCAACAGCCGCTATAAGACGTCCATCAAACGGTTTTGGAATGATATAATTACGACCAAATGTAAGACTGGTGGTATTATATGCCATAAGAACCTGTTCTGGCACAGAACGACGTGCTAGGTCGGCTATGGCGTGTACAGCAGCTATCTTCATTGCTTCGTTAATCTTGGTAGCGCGCACGTCAAGTGCTCCACGGAATATATATGGGAAGCCCAGCACGTTATTTATCTGGTTGGGCGTATCTGAACGTCCTGTGGCCATTATAACATCTGGGCGAGTAGATACAGCCAGGTTATAATCTATCTCGGGCGTAGGATTGGCCAAGGCAAACACTATAGGATTTTCGGCCATCGACAGAAGCATTTCTGGCGTGAGGACATCACCTTTGGATAGCCCCACAAATACATCGGCTCCTTTTACAGCCTCTTCCAGTGTATCATATGGCGTATCCCTTACAAATTCTTGTTTTTCGGCAGTAAGTCCCGTGCGACGAGTATTGATTACACCTTTACTATCACACATTATGATATTTTCGGCCTTGACACCCAGCATACGGTATATTCTACTGCAGGAAATAGCGGCAGCTCCTGCTCCGTTTACCACCATACGTACCTCGTCCATCTTTTTACCCACTATATCCACAGCATTTACCAGTGCCGCTCCAGATATCACAGCAGTACCGTGTTGGTCATCGTGCATAACAGGTATATCCAGTTCATCTATAAGACGGCGTTCTATCTCAAAGGCTTCGGGAGCTTTAATGTCTTCCAGATTTATACCACCAAAAGTAGGAGCTATAGCCTTGACCGTGTCTATAAATCTATCCACATTGGTCGCGTCCACCTCTATATCAAACACGTCTATATCTGCAAATATCTTGAAGAGAAGACCTTTTCCCTCCATAACAGGCTTACCTGCCAATGCTCCTATATTTCCCAGTCCCAACACTGCCGTACCGTTTGATATTACAGCCACTAGGTTTCCTTTGGCTGTGTAGCGGTAAGCGTCATCGGGATTTTTTTCTATCTCTAGGCAAGGTTCGGCTACACCGGGAGAATATGCCAACGAAAGGTCGCGTTGTGTGCTGTGTGATTTGGTAGGGACTACCTGTATTTTTCCTGGACGACCATCACTATGGTAGAGCAGGGCATCATCTTTTTTACTCATAATTTTTCATATTTAAAATCCTTGGTTCATAAAAAAGAATCCAAGAAGCGGGTTACAACTTTTATTTTTTAGAGTTTGGCAAATTTAGTTATTCTATTTTTAAAATAAAAAACCTCTTTTTCTCCCACATTAACATTTTATAAAATACTTTTGTGGTATGGAAGAAAAACAAGAATTACTCGACATACGTGCCGTACAAATAGACATCTCGGCAGGGGACATAGATGCCAATATAGAACATCTAGATAAGATTATCACAGCAGGCGAGGCAGACCTATGGGTACTCCCAGAAACATTTGCAACGGGATTTGCCTCAACATCACCTCATCTCTCACAGAAAGACGGTGGCCAAGTGTTGGATTTTCTCATACGCAAGGCTCGCGAGTGCCAGACCGCTATATGTGGCAGTGTGATAGTAGATATAGATGCAAATAGATACAACCGTTTCTATCTAGTAGATGAAAATGGACGTGTACAACATTACGACAAACGCCACCTGTTCTCCTATGGTAGCGAAGGCCGTCATATAAGTGGAGGTAAGGAGAGACGTCTATGGGAGTTAAAAGGTTGGAAGATAATGCCCATAGTATGCTATGACCTACGTTTTCATGTATGGAGCCGTAACGATACCGACTATGACCTACTGCTATGTGTAGCCAACTGGCCCGATAGCCGTATAGCCGCTTGGGATACATTACTCAAAGCCCGTGCCATAGAAAATATGGCATATGTAGTAGGAGTCAATCGCGTAGGAGTAGATGCTCTGGGTTCTGTTCATACGGGACATAGTGTCATATATACTCCGCTGGGGAAAGCACTGGATTATGGAGAGGACACAGAAAAAATACTATGTGCTACTCTCAATGCCTCACGCATAGAAAACATACGCTCCAAATATGGTTTCTTGGCAGATAGAGACACGTTTCACATAGAAAAATAACATCTCCCGTTCTATATCGCTCCCCTGGGGAGCGTGATGTTTACTCACCTTACGGCCAACTATTGTCGTGTTTCGGGGGTTATTTTATAACAGTAAACATATGTGCTTACCGCACGCGTTCCACCCAATCTTCCAGACATTCCCTTTCCTGCCATATAAGCCCTCAATTCGCGGGCTTCCACCTCATTTGGTAGAGACCAAGTCCCTGCCACAGTGTTTTCGCTTACTATATTATCACCTTCCCTATGGAGTTTTACACCGTGAAAACGCAACATAGATATAGGATTATCTGTCACTCCTATATAAAAGGAAGGTAATTGCCCACCGTGAGCATTTACAAAATCTTTTATCGCTCTCAAGACGAGATATTGGTTTTTATTCATAAAGGTCTGGGTTAATTTACGTGTATGAAATTAGAGAAAAAGAGTTTATATATTTTCTCATCTTCTATATTTAACTATCGATTAACTCTATATTTTTATATTAAATGCTATCTTTATTTATTACATAAGCAAATCATACAATGACCAAACTATTCAACCAAGTCTTTGACAAGTGCATAGAGGATTACCACATACAGGACAGCGTTGACTCCCCTATAAACAACCCATACCCAGCCAACGAACTATCTCATCTACTATATGCCAAATGCCAGATAGATACAGTACAGTGGCATCTGGAAGACATCATTCGTCGTGAAAACATAGACCCTAGCATAGCTCTTGGCATCAAACGTCGCATAGACCGCTCCAACCAAGACCGCACAGATATGGTAGAATACATAGACAGCTACTACCTAAACCTTTTCAAAGACATCAAAACAGTAAACAGTGCCACCATAAATACCGAAAGTCCTGCTTGGGCGATAGATAGACTTTCTATACTGGCTCTTAAAATATACCATATGCGTGAACAGGTAGAAAGAACAGATGCATCACAGGAACACATAGCTTCTTGCCAATCAAAACTGGACGTACTCCTCTCCCAACGCACAGACCTATCTTGTGCCATAGACACCCTACTGGAACAGATATCTCGCGGAGAAAAATATATGAAGGTCTATAAACAGATGAAAATGTACAATGACCCTTCGCTTAACCCAGAACTATACGGAAAGGTATAATCCTGGCTCACACATCTGGCATATAACTATGAAGCGTTTGTTGGTAGCGAGATTTTCGGCATTTGGAGACGTGGCTATGACTGTACCTGTGGTGCGTTGTTTTCTACATCAGAATACAGATGTATGTATCACTTATGTATCACAAGCTCGTTTTGCTCCACTTTTTGAAGGGATAGAACGTCTTACGTTTGTACCTGCATATCTCAATGACATACACAAAGGTGTAACAGGACTATACAGACTATTTAAAGAAGCCATCACAGCATCTGAAGAGGAAATAGATGTCTTTATAGACCTTCATAGCGTACTACGCACTTTTATATTCAGGCTGTATGCTATGGCGAGGTTTATACCTGTTTACTCTATGAATAAAGGACGTAAGGCTCGCCACGAACTCACAAAGGAAGGAATAAACAAACGCCCTTTACGTGCCATACCAGAACGCTATGCCGATGTATTCCGTCGTTGTGGATTCAAATTACATCTGGACCGTGAGTATGGAATAAAAAAATTGCCTTTTTCGCCCTCCATAACACGTAAAACAGGATTTATTCCTCACGCTAAATATAGCGTAGGTATAGCTCCGTTCTCTCAGCACAAAGGCAAGACATACCCACTGGGAAAGATGCGGGAAGTAGTGGAACACCTATCAGGGAGGGAAGACATACAGGTGGTACTAGTAGGAGCAAAAGGAGAAGAAGCCACTATACTGGAACAATGGGTCGCCTCACTACCCAATGTAATATGTGTAGCAGGCAGACTCACACTAGGGGAAGAACTATCTCTTATGTCCCACTTGGACGTTATGGTATCTATGGATAGTGCCAATATGCACCTGTGTAGTATGGTAGGCACTCGCGTTATAAGCATATGGGGAGCTACACATCGCTTCGGTGGATTTATGGGATATGGACAGAGTGTGGAAGACGTCATAGAAATAAATGATATGGCGTGTCGTCCTTGCCACGCCTTTGGCAAGAAGCCCTGCCGTTATGGCACATACGAATGTATGAAACGTATAACACCTACTACCATCACAGAAAAAATCCTATCCACGCTATAATAATCTGTTAAATATCATTTAAACTACCTCCATAGCAGGGTAGTTTATTTTTTTATTTACAAGATAAATACCTATTTTTGTACCTTATAATTATAATACCGCATTATCCCCTAATGGGACATTCTATCATTGGAATTATGACACTGAAAATAAAACACATATCATTTTTTATATCATTTATTATTTCTCAAATAGTGCTATATGGCACTCCTGTGGGTAATACCACCGAAATACCCGATAGCCTACTTACTATCTATGACCTGGAACTATCTATTCCAGTACACGCACGCCCTGCCGCCAGCGACCAGAAAGAAGAAGGCGAAATAATCATCATAGAAGACGACCGAGAGATGCTGCAAGACGTCTTTTCTTGGCAGACGTATGAGAGTATATCCCTTATGGATACCATAGAGGTAAATGATAGTGAGATAACAGCGGTACACGACTCCATCATTCACAAACGTCTGGAACATCTGGACGCACACTCGCCTATGCTACTGGAATTTAATCCCGAG
Organism: Flavobacteriales bacterium; assembly: GCA_017537565.1. Taxonomy (GTDB): domain Bacteria; phylum Bacteroidota; class Bacteroidia; order Flavobacteriales; family UBA1820; genus Merdimorpha. The sequence goes on along the minus strand of JAFYKQ010000108.1, from coordinate 21,955 downwards.
GTACGCCGTTATATCAATATGTATCTAGGACAACGTCGTTCATCGGTAGCACGTATGATAGGTCTTTCATTTTACTACTATCGTTTTATAGACCAGATATTGGAGAGTTACGGTGTCCCATTGGAACTGAAACATCTGGTGGTTATAGAATCGGCATTTAACCCTCGTGCCCGTAGCCGTGTGGGAGCCAGTGGGCTTTGGCAGTTTATGCTCACATCGGGGCGTATGTATGGATTGCGTATAGATTCCTATGTGGACGAAAGATTTGACCCTGTCAAATCCACACATTCTGCCGCCAGACTCCTGAGAGCTCTTTATGATATGTTTGGCGATTGGAATCTGGCACTGGCTGCTTATAACTACGGTAGCGGCAATGTACGCAAGGCAATAGCTCGCAGCGGCGGCGAACGCAATTTCTGGAAAGTAAGAGCATATATGCCTCGTGAGACTCGTAACTATGTAGCAGCATTTATAGCTGCCAACTATGTGATGAATTATTACCGTCATCACGGCATAGTACCCGAAGTCCCAGCTGTGGTACACCAGACGACAGACACCATCGCGGTAAAACAACTGGTCTCGTTTGATATGCTGGCAGAAAAACTGGATATGCCAAAAGAAGAATTGCAGTTCCTCAACCCTCAATTCAAACTGGGAGCTATTCCATATTCTACGGCCAAAAATTATTCTATCATTCTACCTACCGAAAAAGCTATAAATTACGTCTCGATAGAAGAAAACATCTATGCCGAAGCTCGCGAGAAAGAAGAGGCTCTCAAAAAGACTCTTACATACCGTATAGGTGCCGAAGAAGGCCCTAATGGCAGTATAGTATATCGAGTGAAAAGCGGCGACACACTATCACGACTGGCTGTACGCTATGGAGTGAGTGTACGCAATATCCAGAAGTGGAACAACCTTAAATCCACCAATCTGAGAATAGGACAACGACTTACCATATATCCACGCCGTTAAAACACGGCTCAATATGAAACCATTTAATTTTTAATCATCATGAAGACAAGAACCCTACTTACTATCATCTCACTGTTACCAGTGTTGTTTTCTTGCGGAGGCAGTTCCAGCAGTCCATCTGCCCCAGGAGCTGTGCCAGGTAAAGTACCTTCTACGGGAGGGCCTCGTGAGATAGTGGCTGTCGTAGCCAACGAACTATTCAGTGATAGTTTGAGTGCTGTATTAGAGGAAGAACTCTCTCCTGCTCTATACGGCATGCCACAAGCTGAAAACGAGACCAAACTCTATATCATTCCTGCGACAAACTTCAACAATCTGTATCAGGCTCATCATAGTCTTGTTTTTGTAGATAAGACAGACAGCATACCCGAGATTAAAAACGCTCGTAACGTATATGCCGCTCCTCAACAGATAGTGAGCATAAAGGTAAACGACTATATGGACCTGCGTAAAATACTGCAAGGTCGTTCAGATGAAATCATACGCAAATTCCTAGACGCAGACATCGCAACACTGCAACACAAATTATCTCGTATAGCACATTCGCGTATAAAATATGTAGATGACCTTGGCGTGAAGATGACCATACCAAATTACTATCGCCCTGTGATGGCCCACGAGGATTTTGTATGGCTACTCAAGGACATAAAGAAAGGCAAACACCTGGGAACGGTAAACATCCTCATCTACAAATATCCTATAAATGATGATGATTCCTACATAGACCAGATATCATTACGCGATTCTATCACCAAAAAATATGTTCACGGACAGATGGCCGGCTCATATATGGAAATAGAAAAGAATTATTATCCGCTATCGGTAGAGACAGAACTGGGGGATATGTTTGCTATTGAAAGTCGCGGTCTATGGCGTACCGAGGGTGATTTTATGGGAGGTCCTTTTATAAACTACACTATGTGGGACGACCAGACCAATACTATCTATGGTATAGATGGTTTTGTATATTTCCCATCACAGGATAAATCACAATACATATTTGAACTGGAAGCTCTCCTTAAAACATTCCAGATATCTGGAAGATAATACGTTTATTATATGAAGATGAAAAAACACTCGATTATCTGGGGCCTAATGTCGATTATAACGACAGGGTTTATATATGCTTGTGCATCGGTGGGGACACCTACTGGCGGCTACACAGACCGCATACCTCCTGTGCCTCTTATGTACAGTCCCGAAAACGGCACGACCAATTTTTCTGAGCGTAAGATAACAGTCATCTTCAACGAACGAATAAAATTCAACGACCTTAACAAGAACCTCATCGTATCTCCACATCTTGATCTGCTGGATCATATCAAGCCTACGTCTGCAATGCCCTCCAAGGAGCTGACGATAGATTTATCCAAAGTAGAACTAGAACCAAACACGACATATACCATAAACTTTGGTAGTAGTATAGCAGACTACAATGAAAACAATACGCTGCCAAATTTCAAGTACGTGTTCTCTACGGGAGACAAGATAGATTCACTGGTGATAGGAGGTGTGGTGGAAGATGCACAGGGTGATAAATTTGACCCGAAGACATCTATCCTGCTCTATCGTGTAGATTCTACATATACAGACTCGACGGTATTTAAGGAACGTCCTCTCTACATTACAAATCTTTCAGACAAAGACAGTACATTCCGCATAGATAATATCACACCTGGGGAATATAAGCTCTTTGCATTGGTAGATGAGGGTGGCAATAAGGTATATGACCCACATAGGGATAAGATAGCATTTTTTCCTCGTACGATAGTGCTGGATTCTACCGCCAATGGAGAGAAAGGCTATCTATTGCGTACGGCGATGGGTGTTCTTCCATACAAGATTTATTCTCCTGCCAATGTACAGAAGGGCTGTATAAAGATAGCATTGAACGGGTTTACAGAAGAACATACGATAGAACGCATACTGCCTGCACTACCCGAAGGCGAGAAAGACTTGTTCATCTATTCCAGTGACAGAGACACGTTGTCATATTGGTCCAGTGCCGATGAAAAAGACTCGATAGTTTTCTATGTAAAGAAAGGAGGCGAAGTTACAGACACTATCAATGCCAAAATCCGTAAGGCATCAGACCCAGACTTTGTAGTGAGAATGGCCGGTAGTTCTATACATATGTATGAAGACATCAAAATACGAGCCACAAAGCCTATAATGGAGGTCAATGCATCTGCCATTTCACTTACGATAGATAAAGACAGCGTACCTGTTCCTTTTGAAGTAAAGGTAGATAGTACGATGCACGGTGCCGATATCATCTTCACTCAAAAACCGGGTGCAAAATATGCTCTTCAAATCCTTCCCGAAGCCTTTACCAGCATACTGGGAGAGAACACGAGAGATACTCTTACACGTGTTATCACGACTCACACGCGTGATGATTACGGAGATTTAAGAATTAATCCTGTGTCATTTGACCAGTATCCTATGATATTCCAACTGATGAACTCAACGAAAAGCGAAGTGGTACGCGAAAAAGTATTACGCAAGGCGGGAAGTGTTACGTTTGACATTCTACCGCCCGACAAATACTACCTGCGTATCATTTTTGATGCTAATGGCAATGGAAAATGGGATACGGTAGATTATATGAAACAGCAACAACCAGAACGCATAAAATATATGAAAGACCTCATAGAGATACGTGCTATGTGGTCTGAAGACATAGACTGGTAAAATTCATATACTGTAAATAAAATAGGCGTCCCCCGCGGGGGACGCCTATTTGCATATATAGGAGCGTGTATTATTTCACTTCCCAAGTCTCTCCCTGCAATAGGAATTCGCGTAGTGTATGAGCAGATTTCTGAGCTTTTACCTCTTCTACCTGTGCTTCCACACACTCGTCATATGTAGGAGCATCTACACAACGTATGATACCCAGTGCCACTGGAAGACCATCGTCTTCGCCCGTGCAACCCATCATCGCAAGCTTAAAGTGCATAGAGTTGTCCTTGCAGTGTGCATCATGTACCAGTACATCGTCCATCGTGTAGCCGTCCTCACCTATCGTTACAGCTTTCAGTTTGTAGCCGTCCAGTACCAGACCCTTGTTCTGTTCTTTACCAAATATCATCTTTTCGCCGTGGCGTAGGATAATAGTGCGTTCGGCACGTATCTCACGGTCTGTCACACACAAGTGTACACCATCGTTAAAGATAACACAGTTAACCAACATCTCTACCACCGATGCTCCCTTGTGCTGTGCAGCAGCCAGTATCACATCTTTACTAGTAGCTAGGTCATTGTCTATACTACGAGCAAAGAAATTACCACGGGCACCCAGTGTCAATTCTGCTGGAATAAATGGGTCTTCTACCGTACCATATGGCGAAGATTTAGACACAAATCCACGTGCCGATGTAGGAGAGTATTGACCCTTTGTAAGACCGTAAATCTTGTTATTCATAAGCAAGATGTTAAGGTCCACATTTCTACGTACCGAATGTATAAAGTGGTTACCACCTATCGCCATACAGTCACCATCACCCGTTACTTGCCATACGGTAAGAGCAGGATTGGCTGTTTTAACACCCGTTGCTATCGCTGCACCACGACCGTGTATCGTATGGAAACCATATGTTCCCATATAGTAAGGAAGACGTGAAGAACAACCGATACCAGATATAACCACCGTATCGTGAGGAGCAACACCTAGTTCGGCCATAGCTTTTTGGAGGCTGTTTATCACCGCGTGGTCGCCACAACCTGGGCACCAACGTACATACTGGTCGCTCTTAAAGTCTTTTGCTGTATATTGTTTTTCGCTCATCTTATTATTCCTCCAAAAGTTTAGTGAAACATTCTACCAAATCTGCTACTTTGAAAGGCTGACCTTCTACACGGTTGAATTGTAGTGGAGTAAGACCGTCTATCTTCATACGCAGATAACCTGCAAACTGGCCGTCGTTCTGTTCGCAAACGATAACCTTCTTATATGATTTAAGGATTTCTTCTGCATTGGCAGGTAGAGGGTTGATGTAGTTAAAGTGAGCCATAGCCACTTTTTTACCCTGTGCGTTCATCTCTTCCACAGCCTCATAAACGTGACCGAATGAACCACCCCAAGAAACTACCAGCAGGTCTGAATCTTTTTCTCCCATCACTTCCAGTGCAGGGATAGAGTCTGCCACACGAGCTATCTTTTCGCGGCGTGTATCTACCATCTTCTGGTGGTTGGCAGCACCCGTAGATATAGCACTAGTGTTGTAATCTTTTTCTAGACCTCCCAAACGGTGCATAAATCCTTCCATACCTGGAACCGCCCAGTAACGCACCTTTGTCTCTTCGTCGCGTTTGTATGGTTTCCAGCCTTCTTCCAGCATTTCTGGTTTTACATAGTTTGGCTTGATTTCTGGGAATTCATTCATTTCTGGAATACGCCAAGCCGATGAACCATTGGCTATGAAGGCATCTGTAAGCAATATAACAGGAGTCATATGTTCCAGAGCTATCTTAGAGGCCATGTATGCCATATCAAAACAGTCTGATGGTGTAGCGGCCGAAAGAACAACTACTGGGCTTTCACCGTTACGTCCATAAAGCGCCTGAAGCAGGTCTGTCTGTTCGCTCTTGGTAGGAAGACCAGTAGATGGTCCACCACGCTGTACGTCTATTATAACCAGTGGAAGTTCTGCCATCACTGCTAGACCTATCGCCTCGCTCTTAAGAGCTAGACCAGGACCCGATGTGCTAGTTACAGCCAAACGTCCCGCAAACGAAGCACCTATCGCTGTACATACACCTGCTATTTCGTCTTCGGCCTGTACAGTCTTAACATTCAGGTTTTTAAGTTTTGCCAGTTCGTGAAGGATATCTGTAGCAGGGGTGATAGGATAACTACCCAGGAATAGTGGCAGACCGCTCTTTTCGGCAGCTGCTACTAGACCTAGAGCCGTAGCCTTGTTACCATTCACGTCCATATATGTACCAGGGCGAGAAGCGTGACCTTCTATACGGAATGTAGATACACTGGCGTGGATATTGTTACCATAGTTGTAACCGTCTGTAAGGACTTTGATATTGGCTTCAAGAACCGTAGGTTTCTTACCAAACTTGTTTTCCAACATACGTATCGCACGCTCTAGTGGACGGTCAAACAACCAGCATACCAATCCCAAAGCAAACATATTTTTGCTCTTCATAGCAGCTTTTGGATCCATACCTGTACCTTCTACAGCACTTTTAACCATAGTTGTCATAGGCACTGGCACCTGCTGTACACTACCCAATCCCAATTCTTCAAATGGGTCGGCAGTAGTAAAGAGAGCTTTGTCTAGGTCGCTTTTGGCAAAAGAGTCTGTGTCATAGATAACCACAGCGTTCTTTTTGATGTTGTTTACGTTTACTTTAAGAGCAGCAGGGTTCATAGCAACCAGAACGTCTGCCTTGTCTCCTGGTGTGTAAACGCTTTTGGCTCCCAAATGGACTTGGAAACCAGACACTCCTGAAAGAGTTCCCTTAGGAGCACGTACTTCGGCTGGATAGTCTGGGAATGTAGATATTCCGTTACCTATGAAAGCCGAAAGATTGGAAAACATATTACCCACTAGCTGCATTCCGTCGCCAGAGTCGCCAGAAAAACGGATAACTACTTTTTCCAATTCTTTTACTTTGGTGGTAGTCTCTAACATAATTTCTATATGTGATAAATCTGTTATTTATGTGTCGTACAACCCTTTGCAAGACCACACGACACGTTTTATTAAGTTTATTATTTATTTTTCCTATTCAACAAGAAAGTGACATCTATGCCCCTTCCTTACATTCATACAAAGGAACAAAATTTTTATAAACCACGCTTAACATTTAACACGAAAAACGCAGTTTATTTTTCTTCCTTATCATCATCTGGAAGATGTACGACCTCTACTCCTGCTTCACGCAAAAAATCCAGTCCCGAAGTATCTGTATAACCAGTCTCATACACCACACGACGTATCCCCGACTGATGTATAAGCTTGCTGCATTCACGACAGGGAGACATAGTAACATACAGCGTCGCTCCCGCACAGGACTGCGTCGAAGCTGCTATTTTAAGTATCGCATTGGCCTCGGCGTGAAGCACATACCATTTGGTGTGATAGTCTTCATCTTCACATTCGTTTTCAAAACCAGTAGGAGTACCGTTGTACCCATCAGATATTATCTTGCGGTCCTTGACGATGATTGCTCCCACCTTGCGACGACGACAGTGTGACAATTCTGCCCACACACTGGCCATACGCATATATGCTCGGTCAAATTTGAGTTGTTTTTCTACATCGTACTCACTCATAGTATCTATCTTTTAATTTTTTACATTCTAGAACAGTCTGGTTAAAAACTTCCACACTTCTTCTGCATAGAGTCCTATGCACACGGCACAACTTATGATGACAATCTCTCGGCGGGGTAATGAGAATAATTCGCCCAATCGTGCCAGCAACATCACAACTATCGACAACAGCAGGCACCCACACAGTTCGCCCAGTCCATAGAGTGGTATCATCAACCATTCGGCTTTTACCACTCCATAATTCATCATACCATATGATAGCCCTGATAGTCCCATAGCCAATACGCCTATTCTCTCTACCACCCGCGAAGGCGAAGCTCCGGCAGCAAATACTCCCATCACAGCAGGAACCATTACGGCCGTCATCATTATAGCACTTATGACTTTTCTGGATAGCGACACATCACACAATGCCAGGCTTTGCCCTATCATCATACACACGGCAAATGTCACACACATAGACACCACCTTCATATATCTACCCATAGGATATGCTACCATAACCACCACATAGAGCAGTGTTATCACATCTAGTGCCGCCCTATCATAGAGCCCGTTTATAAAAGCATCTGGGATATTTTCCATATCTTTCTACATAGTTTATATCGGTCTGCCAATTTACAACAAAACCCTCTTTCAAACAAATTTTTTCAACACTTTGATACCCGCATAATACACCCTGACGTTATTTAACATTATTTAACCCATATTTATTATGACAAACGAGAGTTTTAGCATCATATAAGAGTGTGATTATAGTTTTTTTTGTAAATTTGCCCGATGAATGTGTTGGTAGCAACACACTAGCTGTAAACATTTAGTATAGATAAAATGAAAATAAAATTTGCGATTATTTCTATCATATCTGCAGCATTTTTGTGCTACTCTTGCAGTGCAGAACTAGCCAAAGGAAGCGAGACAGAAATAGAAACTTTTCAATTTTTGGAATATCCAGAACAACAGATAAGTCTTTCATTTGAAGGTATCACGACACAGATGCCGGTAGAGATAGAAGACCTGCGTATGACCCCTATATTTACGATATCTCGTGGTGCTACTGCTTCACCAGCAAGTGGAGAAAAACAAGACTTCGGTAAAACGGTAAAAATAGGTGTTACATCTGAAGACAACCTATACTTCTCACTATATGAAGTAAACGTAAACTACCCTCACTCTACGGTAGATTTCACAACTCTATCCATTGCCGATGGACAGTATGAGTATGGCAAGGAGTTTAACCTGGGATATATGAAACTATCCAGTACGGCGAGTGATGGATTGGTTAAATTTAAGGGTGTAGGTAAGAGCAATACTGCTGCTGGAACTGTTCCTAGCGACAAGACTCTGTCTCAATTCTATCCCAATGCTGCACAGAAGGGTAAGAGTATGATGGTTTCTACTACGTATGACATAAATAGTGCTACGATGATAGAATTTACACGTCCTGTAAATATAGATACTATCACGTTTACCCCATCGGTGATGATGGCAACGGCTATGACAGAAGGTCTTACAGCGGCAGAATATGGCGTAGATGTGAAAGCTCTTAATGCAGATGACAAAGACGTTCTTAAAGTACACTTTGCGGGATATGACAAGAACGGTAAATTGGTAGCCGAAAAAGAATATATACTGGCAGATTTCTCTTATGCAGCCAATACATTTGCCCGTACAGAAAAACAACACTACAACCTTCTCACATCACTCATAAGAGAAATCAAGTATCTTAAAGTATATCTTTCGGGAACACGTACAGATATACCTGCGGTATTCTTTATAGATGCTATGGGATACAAAGTGTTACCACAACCCACAGAATAAAATAGCATTGCTCGACAGCAAGACATATTACATAAAGAACACGACACCAACTTTTTATCGAGTTGGTGTTGTTTTTTCTCTCATAAAAACCGACATTTACTCACCCGAACACCTAATACAATGGAAGAAAACTTTTCAAACGGAGCCCTTAACGCCATACAACTCTCACAGGTAGAAGCTCGTCGTCTAGGCAGCTCTTATATAGGAACAGAACACATAACGCTGGGACTGCTCCGCTCTACCAATGACACACTGCTACTACTGCTGGAAGACAACGGCATAGATGTAGAATTGCTGTGTCGTGCCATAGAAAACGGGATAAATATCCCTTCACAGATGGGCATCAATGAGGCATTTGAAGCTCATTCAAAAGAAATAAACTTCAATCCACAGGCAGAACGTGCCATAAAGCTATCACACCTGGAAGCGTTGCGTTTCAAGGAAAAAGTAGCACCTATACACATACTGCTAAGCATACTAAAAAACGGCAACGACCCCGTTTCACGTCTTTTTGAGAAAAACAACCTCAACTATGACAAACTATCATCAGACTATCGTTCTACCATAATGGGAGACAGTGGAGATAAATCTACCAGCAATCCCATATCTTCATTTGGAGATGATGAGTATGACGATGGTAAGTCTTCGTTTTTTACAGGCAATACACAGAAAACAACAAACAAAAAGAGCAACACTCCTGTGCTTGACAACTTTGGACGAGACCTTACGTTGTATGCCCGCGAAGGCCGTCTGGACCCTGTGGTAGGCCGTGAAAAAGAGATAGAACGCGTATGCCAGATACTCTCCCGCCGCAAGAAAAACAATCCGTTACTCATAGGCGAACCTGGTGTAGGCAAATCTGCCATTGCCGAAGGCCTGGCTTTACGCATAGTACGTCGCAAGGTATCCCGAGTACTCTTTGGCAAGAGAGTCATAACACTGGACTTGGCATCACTTGTAGCCGGCACCAAATATAGAGGTCAGTTTGAAGAGAGAGTAAAGGCCGTTATGAATGAACTGGAAAAGAACAAGGACATAATACTCTTTATAGACGAGCTACACACGATAGTAGGTGCAGGAGGTGCGACAGGCTCACTCGATGCTTCAAATATGTTTAAGCCTGCTCTTTCGCGTGGAGAGATACAGGTAATAGGAGCCACCACACTGGACGAATACCGTCAATACATAGAAAAAGACGGAGCCCTGGAACGTCGTTTCCAGAAAATAATGATAGAACCTGCCACCGCCAGCGAAACACTGGAAATACTTTCAAACATCAAGGAAAAATACCAGGAACACCACAACGTAAACTACACAGATGACGCCATAGAGGCTTGTGTTAGCCTCACCGAACGCTATATCACCGACCGTTTCCTGCCAGACAAGGCCATAGATGCACTGGACGAGGCGGGCTCTCGTGTACATATAGCCAATATACGCGTACCAGAAAATATCATAACTCTGGAAAAAGCACTGGAACATATAAGAGAGCAGAAGACATCGGTGGTCAAGAATCAGAAATATGAAGAGGCTGCCAGGTTACGCGATGAAGAAAAGAAACTGGAACAACAGATGCTGGAAGCACAGAAGGCCTGGGAGGAAGAAGTAAAGAGCAGACGAGAAACTGTTACCGCTGCCAATGTAGCCGAAGTGGTTTCTATGATGTCTGGCGTACCCACCGAACGTATAGAACGAAGCGAAGGAGAAAAACTATCCACGCTATCTTCTCGTATAAAAAGCGAACTGATAGGTCAAGATTCGGCCGTAGATACCATCGTCAAGGCTATATGTCGTAATCGCGCAGGAATAAAAGACCCAAATCGCCCAATAGGTAGTTTTATATTCCTAGGACAGACTGGTGTAGGTAAAACACAGATGGCAAAAGTCATAGCCAGACAGCTTTTTGATAGTGATGATGCTCTTATAAGGGTAGATATGAGCGAATATATGGAAAAATTTGCTGTGAGTCGTTTGGTGGGAGCTCCTCCGGGATATGTAGGGTATGAGGAAGGGGGACAGCTCACAGAAAAGGTTCGCCGCAAACCATACTGTGTGGTACTGCTGGACGAGATAGAAAAAGCACACCCAGACATCTACAACATTCTACTCCAGATAATGGACGAAGGCATGGTAACAGATTCCCTGGGACGTAAGATAGACTTTAAGAACACTATTATCATTCTCACGTCAAACGTAGGTGTACGCCAGTTAAAGGACTTTGGCAGTGGGATAGGATTTGACACATCATCACGCAAGGAAAACGCCACACAGAGCGAGCGAAAAGTGATAGAGACTGCTCTTAAACGCACATTTGCTCCCGAATTTTTAAACCGTATAGATGATGTAGTGGTATTTAATTCGCTGGAAAAAGAGCATATATACCAGATAATAGAGATTGAGCTGGAAAAACTATCATCGCGTATGTCCCGCATGGGCTACAAGATGCAGGTAAGCACTCGTTGCAAAGACCTCATAGCAGAACAAGGCTATGACCGTCAAGGTGGTGCTCGTCCACTCAAACGCGCCATTCAACATCTGCTGGAAGATCTCATAGCCGAAGAAATCATAAAATTCAACATCACGCCAGGTGAGGAATTCTTGATAGATGTAAACGAAGACGGGACTTCTACTCGCGTCATCATACCGTGTAAGACAGAATAGCAGAAACATATACCCCCAAAAAGCGACAGCCTACGGCTGCCGCTTTTTGGGGGTATGTATCAATTATTATTTCTTTATCTCCAGGCCCAAGCGTCTCATATCCTCCCAAAACGCCGTATATGATTTGCTTACCACAGAAGGATTTTCCACATAGAATCCTCCACATAAAGCCATCGGCACAAATGCCATCGCCATTCTATGGTCTTGATACGTATTGAGTAATATGTCTTTTTTTCTCTCTCCAAAATCCTCAATAGAGAGCGTATCTATCGTCGAGCTACACTTAACACCAAACTTTGATAGTTCTGCCTCCAATGCTGCTATACGGTCTGTCTCCTTTACACGCAATGTAGAAAGCCCCGTAAGTCGCCCCCTTATACCAAGTGCCGCCATAGTTACAGCCACACTCTGGGCCACATCGGGAGTGTCTTCCATATCTATATCTACATACCGTGGTCTCTCAAATCCTTTAACAAGACTTAATGTTATCTCACCCTCGCCCCATTCTGTATCCACACCAAACGCACGATATATATCTACTATACGGCTATCTCCCTGTGTGCTACACCTACGGAATGATGAAAGCCTCACCTGTCTGCCAGATGTCGCCACCATAGAGTAATAGTACGATGCCGAACTCCAGTCTGATTCCACTACCAGTTCATCTCCCACACTTACAATCGATGGCGGTATCACGATACTACTACCCGTAAACTGCCCCTTTATACCAAAATCTTCCAGCACACCAAGTGTCATCTTTATATATGGCACCGAAACCACACGTCCAGTAAGGTTTATCTCCACCCCTTTTTCAAACGAAGGCGAAGCGAGCATTATAGCCGATATAAATTGGCTGGAAACCTCCCCACTTATACTGCATTCTCCACCATTTATCTTCTGTCCCTTGATACGCAACGGAGGATAACCTTCCTCCCCTTCATATTCTATACTCGCACCCAACTGTCGCAATGCGTCAACCAATGGTCTTATAGGACGTTCACACATACGACTAGAACCTGTAATCACCACGTCCACACCTTCCCTCGACGCCAAATATGCTGTACCAAAACGCATAGCCGTTCCAGCGTGTCCTATGTCTATGACATCTACCCTGCCAGCACCATCTATCACACGACGCATAGATGCTGCATCATCACTATCGGAAGAGTTTTTTATACATACGCTACTGCCCACCACCGCTCGTAGTGTTACATAACGATTTGTCTGGCTTTTGGAACCAGATATAACTATGTGTGGAACATCACTCCACAGTGCAGGAAAAGATATATATGCTGTATCCTGTGACATACCACCTACTAATATCTATCATTCACATCTACCGATAAACTGCCATTGGTAACATTAACATCTATCGGGTGACGGTCATCTACCGCCACGTCCACTTGACAGGAAGTACCCGAGATATTCACGTCCAGTTCGCTGTTTATCACATAAACATTTTGTGCAGGAACTGCATCAGACAAGACAAGCATTATATTTACTCCCTCATATATTATATTTTCCACATAGTACACCTTACCATCTTTATCCATCACGCTCTCTCCCACACGAGGCACCACTCTACTGCAATATGAGAACATAAAGTCTCTCCCTTTATAACAATCCATAAACAATAGTGACGGATGCACCGAAAGCATAACAATAGGCACAGGAGAATCATCATAAGCTATGACTCTCACATAATTGAGATTTATAGGAGATTTTAATCCCCACTCCTTTATCAGTCTAGCCTCTTCGCTTTTAAGAGCACCCGTAAGTATAATAGTATCCCCTACTTGTGGTATGGCTGGCAGGTTTATTTTGTATATACGGACACCTTTAAGGTCGCCGTAAACGCCTATCGTTACTCTTACTTCCATAGATTGATATTATTTATGAAGCTCTCCCTTCACATATGTAGCTACAACACGTCCACACATCTCACGTCCCAAAAATGCCGAATTACGGGATAGTGATACAATGTCCTCTTTACCAAAAGTCCACGTTTCATCTGGCAGGAACATAGTGAGTTCTGCCACGCCGCCTTCAGCCACAGTAGGTACCGCCACACCAAAACGACGACGTGCATTTATACTCATAAGGTCCACCATTTTTTCCAGTGATATACTATCTTTAAGAACAGCCCACGCTGCACCAAATGCCGTTTGCAAGCCTAACGTGCCATATGCCGCACGGTCATATTCACATTTTTTGTCTTCTATATCCACCGGTGTATGGTCTGATGCTATACAGCACACCACGTCATTTTCTACCGCACGTTTCATAGCTTCTATATGAGCATCTGTACGCAATGGGGGCATTACCTTATATCTAGTATCAAATTCTTTAAGATTTTCATCGCTCAACATCAAATGGTGTGGCGTAATGCTACACGTCACATCTACACCACGTGCCTGTGCATCTGAAATCATACGCAACGCATTGGGGGTAGTAACACAAGCCACGTGAAGTGATGCCCCCGAATAATCTGCCAAGAAAATATCACGAGCCACTGCCAAATCTTCGGCTACATCTGGTATGCCGTGTAGTCCAAGCGTAGTGCTTACCACGCCTTCGTGCATCACGCCCTGGTGCATCATAGTACGGTCCATAGGCATAGTGATAGTAAGATAACCCTGTGCACCGTTATATTCTAGTACGAGATTTTCTATGAGGTTATTTTCTATCTGTCGTCCATCGCCATAGGCCACAGCTCCACCCTGTGCCATATCATAGGTTTCGGCCATAGCCTTACCTGCCGCTCCTACCGTGGCTGCTCCCACAGGATAGATATGTATAGGCAACCCCGCCGAACGCGATATGAGATATTCTACTTTCTGACGACTGTCTATCGCACTTTGACGATGTGATGATAGAGCAACGGCCGTATATCCTCCCTTACTAGCAGCAGCAGAACCACTTTCCAGAGTCTCGGCTTCTTCATATGCCGGTTCGCCAAATTTACACGCCGTATCAAACCAACCGGGACTCACGTGTAGTCCTTCCACATCTATAACTTCGTCTGCAAGAGCAGGATTTATATCATCTTCTACCGAACTTATACGCCCCGATGATATGAGAATATCTTTCTTCTGTCCATTAAAAGGGCTAGTAGAATCTATTATAACTGCCTTTTTTATAAGAATATCCATCATAGCGACACAAAAATTTATTTTACGCTCCAAATATAACCAATACTTGGATAAGTATTTTTACCTTTGAGGAGTTTTTTTGACATTTGCATCAAAATTTATCTAAACATCAGAAAATGAGCCTTTACAGTATATATTCATACCTATTTTACCTATGTCAAGCACGTAGTGAATACTATGTACATTCGCCATTTGTGTATTCGGTGATGCAAAATTGCATAAGAGAACGCAGTATTTTTCACATAGGAGAGGCTCGTCGTCTATCTGAAAGAATAAAAAAACACCTACTCATAGCAGATACCGATATCCAAATAATAGATGATGACCATACTATAATCTCATATATAGAATCTACTACCCCACCCAGTTCTATACTCATCATTAAAAATCCTCACACTTCTCGCTATAGAGAAAAACTATTCTCTACCCTATGTCAAAGACAGGACATATCTCTATCTATAGATACGTTCTTTAACGGCATTATTTTTCCTATGAGAGATATGACAAAAGAACACTTTGTCCTTAATTACTTTTAAGGGGAGATTACACTTTTTTTTATTTTTTTTCATTAGCTTATGTGGGTATAACCCAGACCTTATGCTTATGAAAAAACTTTTTCTTTTTATCTGTGTATCACTGCTACTTACTGTAAATCTTTCGGCACAAAGACTTAACAGCGTATCTCTATCGTCTATTCACATTGGGGAAATGCCTCTTTACTATGCCGTGCCATCTGAAGCTCAAAAAGCATTCGGGCGAGCTATAAAAGTAGAAACACAATCCGTCCCACAGAACGGGCCTTATGACGGCATATATCCATTTGCTACGGCCGACCCTTACGGAGCATTGTACGGATTTTATCCATATGGTGGGTTTTATGGATATAACGACGCCTATCCATACTGGGGCACATATAGTGGACCTTGGGGTGTGAGTGTGTTATATACTTATATTATGATGTATCCTCATATGGTGCTATACTTTAACCAAGGCTCTACGGGGGCTCCGCAATACCTATCCTGCGTGAATATCTACAGTCCAGATTATCATCTTTACATAGGAGAGAATGACAGTATAGCGGTAGGAGATAGTCTGTCTGTACTGGAGAGTCTTTTTCCCATCTCCTGTGCCACAGCTATTTCCCGCCACGGTGGCAAATACCCTTCTACATTTAAGGTAATAGTCAAGGCCTCGACAGGTGAAGGCCGCACAGAAGAGAACGCACGTATGGTATTTGTGGTTAACGAAGATAAAAAAATAGCCGCTATACAGATATCCCTATACTAGGACAAAAAAATCTCCCTTCCTCGCGGGGAAGGGAGATTGTCTTACCATTATTATCTATTTTACGTCTATGCTTATTTTATCGTGAGGACCATCTGGTAGTTTTTCTTTCAAGACAGACTGAGCCTTACTTATACCATTTATAAAATATCCTATCACTTCATCTGTCGCTTGACAGCCGTGACCTCCTATGGATATTTTCCATTTTTCTGTAGATGGTTCATATACCAATGTAACTGCCTGCATACCATCATTCCTATAACGGCACTCTACCAGTGTTTCTGGACGTGTAGTGACAAGACTATCCTTTACATAAGTAAAAAAGTCCAAACAGTCATTAAGTTCTCTATATGTAAAAAATATAGTAGCAAATCTATCTTTACCCCCTATCGAGGCTAAACCCAATTTGGGATTGGCCGAAATACGGCAAAAACCTGCTTTCTCCCCTGTCTTGACGCTGCTTACCACCACCGCTTGGCAATATACTTTTGCCTTACCCATAGACACGCCTATGGTTGCATCTCCCACATCATAATATTCACGCATTATAAACGGTTTGTTATCTTCAAAAGCCGATAAAACTTCACTTTTGTTAATGGTTACACGGCCTTTTGAAATAAGATTTTTAAGGATACTTTCTGGTAATGACTGTGCTGTAAGAGATACAACACACATCATAACTGCAAATAGTGTCAATACGTTTTTCATAACCTCAATGATTTATACCCTGCAAAAATATACATAAGACGGCTAAAAGATGATGAAAAATTTAAAATTTTATTTGACAAAATATTTGTCTAGGGACAGAAATAGTCCTATTTTTGGAGATTGAAAACATAGGCTTATGCAGAAAGAAATCATATCCCGTCACCAACTAGAAGTAACTCTACAACGTCTAGCCTGCCAACTGGTAGAGAATCATCGCGATTTCTCTTCTACGGTCATCGTGGGCATACAGCGTCGTGGAGTAGTTCTAGCACATAAAATAGGTGAAATACTCCGCCGCGATTACGGCATAGAAGACCTTAAAATAGGAACACTGGACGTTACTTTCTTCCGCGATGACTTCCGTCGTAGAGAGAGTCCTGCTCACGCAAACACTACAAGCATTCTATTCCCGGTAGATAACCAGAAAGTCGTATTCATAGATGACGTATTGCATACAGGACGTACACAGAGAGCTGCTCTTTCGGCTATTAACTCATTTGGTCGTCCTAGCAAGATAGAACTTCTGGTTCTTATACATCGTCGCTATTCACGTCAACTCCCTATACAACCCGACTACAAAGGCATTCAGGTAGATGTAGCCGAAGGCGAAAAAGTAATAGTAGATGTTACACAGGGAAATGAAAGGGTATATATCGAGGAGATATAATCCTTTTTTTTTGAGAAAAAGATAAAAGTAAAAACATAGAAATACACATATCATGGACACACTAAGCGTTGACCATCTTTTGGGGATAAAATATCTCAATAGAGATGACCTTGAACTTATATTCAAGACAGCCGAAACATTTACCGAAGTCCTCTCCCGCCCTATCAAAAAAGTGCCTTCACTCAACGGCATCACGGTAGCCAATCTGTTTTTTGAAAACAGTACACGTACACGCACATCGTTTGAACTGGCAGAAAAACGACTATCGGCAGACGTGGTGAATTTTTCGGCAGGAGTGTCTTCTGTATCCAAAGGCGAAACTCTTATAGATACCGTCCAGAATATCCTGGCCATGAAGGTAGATATGGTGGTAATGCGTCACCCAAATCCTGGAGCTGGTATATTCCTGTCCAAAAACGTACCTGCACAGATAGTAAACGCTGGCGATGGTGCCCACGAACACCCTACACAGGCTCTACTGGACTCATATTCGTTGCGTCGTAAATGGGGAAGTGTGGAAGGCAAAAAGATAGTCATAGTGGGAGACATAACACATTCGCGTGTGGCTATATCCAATATCTATGCCCTACAGATGCAAGGAGCTGAGGTGATGGTATGTGGTCCTGCTACGCTTATACCAAAACACATAGGAGCATTGGGCGTAAAGGTAGAGACAGACCTTCGCAAGGCTCTCAACTGGTGTGATGCAGCCAATATGCTACGTGTACAACACGAACGCCAAGACATAAGTTACTTCCCTTCAAAACAGGAATATGTAAAACTCTATGGTCTAGACAAGACATTGCTGGATAGCCTGGATAAAAAGATAACTATACTGCACCCTGGACCTATCAACCGCGGTGTGGAAATCACGAGCGAAGTGGCAGACTGTGACCAGTCTATCATACTGGAACAGGTAGAAAACGGCGTGGCTATACGTATGGCGGTGCTTTATCTACTAGCATCAAAACGTATGAACTGATATAGATAGGAAAAGATGAAAAAATCACTTATAGGATTAGCTTTTGCCAGTGCGGCATTGGTACTGCTGGGAGCTCTTTTTGCCCTTACGACCAAAAAAGAAAAAAGCGGCGAAGCTTTACGACTTATATATTGGAACATACAGAATGGTATGTGGTCTGGACAGGTGGACAACTATGACGAGTTTGTAGGGTGGGTAAAATCATACTCTCCAGATGTATGCGTATGGGCCGAAGCACAGACTATTTATCACTACGGCACAGACACTCCTATGCCAGCAGATGATAGATACCTTATAGATGGTTGGGATTCGTTGGCAGCGAGATATGGTCATAGCTATGTATATGTAGGAGGTCATCGCGATGATTATCCACAGGTTATAACGTCACGCTACCCCATAGAAAACAAGAAAAAAATCATAGGCAGCGAACCCGACAGCGTGGCAACACACGGTGCTGGTTGGGCGACGATAGAGGTAAACGGGCAAGAGATAAATATCGTCACACTACACACTTGGCCACAGAAGTGGGCTTTCCGTGCCACAGACAAAGACTCCAGCCGTAAAGCCAATGGTGGAGACCACTACCGCCGTATGGAGATGGAATACATCATTAAAAACACGATAGCTACATCATCGGCACCCGAGGACGAACTGTGGATGATGATGGGTGATTTTAATTCTCGTTCTAGGATTGACAATGCCTTTTATGAGTATCCAGATGATGACACTCGACTACTGGTACACGACTATATACATAGTGAGACTCCATACATAGACGTTATAGCCGAATGCCACCCAGGGGAGTTTCACCCTACTATGCCTAGTGCTTCGCGTATAGATTTTGTGTATATGACGCCTGCTCTTTTCAGTCAGGTAAAAAATGCTCGCGTAGGTCACGACTACTACACAGAACCAGTCAAGGTAGGCATATCCAATTTCTATTACCCTTCAGACCACCGTCCTATCATCGTGGATATGGAGATTTTGAAATAAGATTTTTAAGTTTTAATACATATAGTGCCATATCACGAGATATGGCACTTTTTTATAGTTAAAAACCACTATGTGACAGAAAATATTCATACATTTGCTACATACGTGACAGAGGTATATCTATCACAAATACAGACATATACATATGTGACATATAACATATATAAGTTTTTAAGCATTATATAAGACAATATACTACTATAAAAAATCTGATATGGCGAGAAATAGTTTAATTGATTTGTTTTTGGAGTTAGCAAATCCAAATAAAGAAACGGGTGAAAGCCGTTGGGTTTATACTTCAGAATTTACTGGAAAATATAAAAGACTTGAATTAGGTAATGGATGGAGTTGGGGAAGAAAATCATCTAGGCTACAGCGAGAATATAAAGTTGAAACTCAACGTATAGGTAAGGGCAACGCCATAACGGCAATTAGATTAGCTGGGCATAATAAAGATTTACACTTTAACCATAACATACGTCAAGATATAAGAGATACTCTTGGCAAACGTAAATGTGTTATGCTTGGCATTAACGGCGATTCAGAGAATACTATCATAGAGATTGACCATAAAGATGGCAGAAAAAATGATGTAAGAGTATCTAATATTGCAACACAAAAAATTGAAGACTTTCAACCATTGTGCAAAGCTGCAAATGATATTAAGCGACAAATTTGCAAATCGTGTAAAATGACGGATAAACGCTGGGACGCCAAAAATATTACTGGGAATCCTTATTCTTTCTATGAAGGGGACGAACAATACAGCGAGGATATAGGGTGTAAAGGTTGTTACCAATACGACCCCGTTGAGTATCGACTTCAAACTACTCGTATGCTAAGTGAAGAAGCTGTCAAACATAGTGTAGATTTCGTGATGAATAAATTATATCCTGAACTATTTAACGATAAAAAATGAACACATCATACAATATTCAAGAGGTTGCAGAAATCTTAAATACTACACAAAAAGCGATACGAAAAATTGTCGCTAGTAAAGAAATTGAAAGTGTGAAAATAGGCAACAAATATACTATTACCAAGAAAGCAATAGAAGAATATCAAAAGCGTACACGAATAAATTTAAGTGAAAATATTCAATACAATTTGTTTGGCGATCCAGAGGTTTCTAACATAGGATATACTCCAAAAAAACCAAATATAATAGACGTTTCCAAACATTGGGATAACCCAACAAAGTCAAAAATGACATTTGTTGACCTTTTTTGTGGAGCTGGAGGCTTATCAAAAGGTTTAGAGATGTCTGGAATGGAAGGAATATGTGGTCTGGACTGGTTTGAGGAAGCCTGTATGACTTATAACCGAAATTTCAACCACCCTTTTATCAATGGTGACATTAAATCAAAGGACACTAAACAACTATTTTATGATACTGTAACAAAGCAATTAGCGGGTAGGGAATTGAGTGTAGTAGCGGGAGGATTTCCTTGCCAAGGTTTTAGTATGGCTGGTAATCGAATAGTTGATGACCCTAGAAACTCTTTATATCTCGAACTTATAGAAATAGTTAAACAGCTTCAGCCAAAGTTTGTAATATGTGAAAACGTAAAAGGCTTGCGAAGTATGCTAAATGGTCTTGTTGAAAAGAAAATAATCGATGATTTCAAGGCTATTGGTTACGAAATGAATGTTATGACTTTGTGTGCAGCAGACTATTACACCCCACAAAAAAGAGAGCGTGTTATATTTATTGGTAATCGTATTGGTTTGAAAAATTACCACCCTCTCCCAATACTTAAACCAAGCGAGTATATCACAACAGGCAAAGCTATTGCTGACCTTATGGATATGCCAGAAAACAAAGAGTTCAACCACGTCCCAACAAAGCACCGTCCTGATATGGCTCAACGAATGCTAGAACTTCCTGAAGGTCAAAGTTTATATAAGGGATATTCAGATGCTTGGAAAAAATGCCCTTGGGATGAAGCCTCTTGTACTATTAAAGAAAATCACGGAGGTGTAAATATACACCCTCGTTTACCACGAGTTTTAACTGCACGTGAAATGGCTCGTCTACAGTCATTCCCTGATGATTTCATTTTTGAGGGAGCTAAAAATAAACAATTAGTACAAATAGGCAATGCTGTACCACCATTGCTAGGGAAGGCAATAGGTTTATCTGTAAGATATAGTAGTAACGATTTATAATACAACTATTAAATAACAAAAAGAGTTGTCATTCATACAGCTCTTTACTTTTTAATCTACGTTACGGGTAACGCACGCCAAAATCGGCCACCCTGTAGGGTAGCCGATTTTGGCGTTTTTGGGAGTAGTGATTTTTCCTTTTCACAGCACAATCCTCTACCTTATTTTCAATTCTTTAATGTATCTTTGCACGTATAGAAAAAAAAAACAATACCATACAATGAAAAAACACATATACCTATTTCTAT
>JAFYKQ010000107.1 GCA_017537565.1 Flavobacteriales bacterium | reverse complement strand
GTATGAGGCTGTGTAGTCGTCATTAAGTATGATGATATCATCTATCATATCTACCTCTATACCTCTCATATGGGTAAACTCTTTATCGTTGATGATGTAAAGACCACAACGTTTTCCATTTACCAATATATATCCAGAGTCGTCATACTCTATGTTCTTACCCTGTGTAGCGATGAACCCTTTCATATCTCCACGATGTTTGGCCTTATTGGCAGCAAAATCTGTCAGTTCTACAGGTCTTACAGCTTGCATTCCTTTTGTAACGATTTCTACAGCACCACACTGTGCCTCTGTACCATAAAGAGGCACAGCATTATCCATTATAAATTTTATACTATAAATAGATTTAGGTTCAATAGACTCAAAACAAAATCCAATAGAAGACCCATCTAGTACTATAAGAGCTGGTTCCCACGAACCATTTAACGATGTTTTACGATGTCTATTTATATAAACCATCATTTTCTCCTCGTTATACGTTATTCCTGAAAACATTCCCAAAATATCCCTCCAAGATTCATTGTCTCCAGGGTGATACATCATAGGGTCATCAGGATTACGCCAACCTCTTAATGTGTTTCTGTGTAACATAACGGCAAGATTTACTGGTAAATGTCTATTGGCGTATTTTATGCGGACGGTAGTACCTTCGGTATAATCTGTCACACAGCGTAGGAACTTATCTTTTTTGGTGATATGTATGGCATAGTTACCATTCTCATCACTTACGGTCTCTTCTCCCGATGGAGTTTTTAAAGACATCCCTTTTACTGGACGATCCCACATGTCTGTTACTACCCCACGTAGTGTGTCATCTTTTATGTAGTTGTTTTTTTTCTGTAATAAGTGTTCTTCTACTTGTGTATGAAAATCTTCTATGGTAGTGACTTCCATTACCCCAGATTGATTGCTACTCATATATTTGTATCTGAAACTACCAGGGTCTGATGGTCTTATGAGTTTTATGCTATATACTTCAGATGGAGAACATTGTTTAGAAAAATAAATAACTCTTTGTGTAAGACGGTCATATATCACATCATTATTCACACCGATACTCAGCCCACCAAACTCTTGTATGATATCTCGCCAGTTTTCATCTTCTTTTCCTACAAAGTATGTCATACCATCTTTAGATAAATGACCTTTCAATGGGCGGGTGTCATCTACCTCAAAATTTACTGGATTTTGAGCTATTTCTGCACTTATAGGTTTTACCATATTTACTCTATCATTTATAATGGTAAGTGATAGGTTTTTATCTCTTGGCATAACCTCTATGGTGTACACACCCGATGGGTCTGTATATGCCACTGCTTTACTCTTGTCTGTAGATATTTTAGCTCCTGTTATGGGACGGGCATACGCATCTATGACTATGCCTTTTACTTTATAATTCTGTGCTGCTGCTCCTAATGACAGGCTTCCTATCACTGCCAGGAAAAATAATTTAAGTAATCTCATAGCGATGTAAGTTTTTTTTACAGAAGTTTACATTTATTTTATTTGAGCAAATAAAAGTGTTTATAACACTGCCACTAAATTAAGTTTTTTTTCAATACAATAATACTACTGTTGTATTTTTTTTGAGGGAGATATTTAAATAAAAAACGCCCCGCGTAACCGCAGGGCGTTGTCCTAAAAAGGCAGCTACTTACTCTCCCACCAACTAGGGCAGTACCATCAGCACAATCGGGCTTAACTTCTCTGTTCGGAATGGTAAGAGGTGAGACCCAACGTTATAGC
>JAFYKQ010000106.1 GCA_017537565.1 Flavobacteriales bacterium | reverse complement strand
TCAGCAATGGTTGACATTAAATACGCTAGAAGGGGACTTTTTTTGATGCCATTTTGCTCTTTTGTCGAGAACGCTGGGGATAGCTATCTCCTACATAGTCCATTGCACAGCGGAATCCTATGAAATCTGTAGCAAAATCCTCCTGTAAAAATCTCCTAGATGATGGGGATAGCCAGTAGAGCCTGTCTCTCCACGACCCTCCTTTATAAACTCTCACGCGGTCATTTATAAGAGATGTACGGCGAGCATCATCATAAGTGCTGCTTACGCGTCCGCTGCTGTCCACAATGATGGGATTTTGCGGAGCGTTATACATAAGAGAACTGCCAGGGGTAGAGGCAAGTGACCCATCTGCAAAACGACGAGACGAAGCGTGGTCACCATCTCCTATATTACGATTGTCTGATGACGAGTAATTAAAACGCATATATGTGTCCTGCTCATCTATGGGAGTAAATAAAAATTCGCCGGGGATATGACGAGGTACTATCTTGCCACTAGATAGAGTGTCATAAGGTATTTCACTGGCATTTATCTTTATGGCTTTCCCGTTATCGTCCAGCGTAGGTTTCATATAGACATTACCACGGTAGTAGTTAAAGTCATTGCCCTTTTCATCTATACGCGGACGATAGACATCGGCTACCCATTCGGCGACGTTTCCTGCCATATCATACAACCCATATTCGTTGGCGGGGTAGGAGCGTACGGCAGCAGTTATATCGGCTCTATCGGTAGAGGCACGGGCTATGCCAGCATAGTTGCCGGTAGAGTGTTTATAGTTGGCCAGATAGCGTACATCTGTGTTTTTCTTCTGTTTTACAGGTGTTATCCCCTGCCAAGGATAGACACGACGTCCCTTAATCATATTTTTTTCCATAGTGCCAATGCTGGCTGTGGCGGCATATTCCCATTCGGCTTCGGTAGGGAGACGATAACGAGGTAGTAGTATGCCGTCCTCCATACGTACGTGGCGTCCCTTGAATCCTCCTTTTACTTTTTGGTCGGGAGAGTTATCGGGAAGACCTCGACGGTAAACGTCATTATCCTTGTCCTTAAAGACAAGCGAAGGGTCTGTGAGATATACACGGGTATTAAAATGATTTTCGCCCTCTACTATACGGTCACTACTGGCATTGACTTGGTTAAGGACACCACGGTCTATAAGGATTTGTTCGTTTACGCGGTCTGTCCGCCAATCACAATAGCGTTGGGCTTGCAACCAACTGACACCCACCACAGGATAATCACGGAATGCAGGGTGACGTAGGTAAGTCTCTACCAGTGCATCAAGAGCTCCAAGGGTGTTACGCCATACCAGTGTGTCTGGAAGGGCACTCTCATATATGATACGATATTCTTCTTTTTCATCGGGAGGAAAGACACGTTTTAACCAATAGAGGTATTCCAGGTACATAGCATTGGTAACCTCGGTCTGGTCCATATAAAACGAACGTATGTGAAGAGTAGTGGGGGTAGAGTTCCAGTCGTACATCACGTCGTCCTGGACGCCACCCATAGTAAAAGAACCTCCCTCTATAAAGGTCATACCAGGAGGAGTCTGTTGTGAACCATAAGATGTGGCGAGGCTAAAACCTCCGTTGGAACGGTCATTTATCTTCCAACCTGTGGCCGAGGATTTTTCTCCTCGCCCATTGAAAAGTCTGGTGATGGAACGACAGGAAGAAAATAGTATCACTAGGACTAGAAGTAGAACATAGTTTTTCATAGATAGAACTTTTACTCTATGTAAGGTATGAAAAAAGTGTTTTCTGTCCTGTTTTTTAAGTAAGGTTAAAGGCTAAATCTTTTTTACAAAAAAAATCCCCCTTGGTTTATTCCAAGGGGGAGAGAACATTATAGAGATATTATATTATCCCAATTCGGCAAAAAAGTCATTGCCCTTGTCATCACAGATGATAAAGGCTGGGAAGTTTTCTATACGTATCTTACGTACAGCTTCCATACCCAGTTCTTCAAAATCTACCAGTTCTACGCTCTTGATGTTATCGTGAGCAAGGATAGCAGCAGGACCACCTATCGAGCCTAGGTAGAAACCACCATTTGCCTTGCAGGCTTCGCGTACCTGTGGAGAGCGGTTACCTTTGGCAACCATAATCATACTACCGCCCAATTTCTGGAAGCAGTCCACATATGGGTCCATACGTCCAGCAGTAGTAGGTCCAAAACTACCAGAAGGCATTCCTGCAGGTGTTTTGGCTGGGCCAGCATAGTAGATAGGGTGGTTTTTGAAGTATTCTGGCATAGGCTTGCCTTCGTCTATCATCGCTTTGATACGGGCGTGAGCTATGTCACGAGCCACGATAAGAGTACCGCTCAAGTTTAGACGAGTCTTGATAGGATATTTTGTAAGTTCTGCCAATACTTCCTTCATAGGACGGTCTAGGTCTATGTTTACAGCAGGAGCCAGATTTGGTTCTGTTTCTGGAAGGTATTTTTCTGGGTTTTTCTCTAGTTTTTCTAGGAATATACCATCGGCAGTGATTTTACCCTTGATGTTACGGTCGGCAGAACAGCTCACACCTATGCCCACAGGGCAAGAAGCTGCGTGACGAGGCATACGTATAACGCGTACATCGTGAGCAAAGTATTTACCTCCAAACTGTGCACCTATACCGCTTTCTTGGCACATTTTAAGAACTTTTGCTTCCCATTCTAGGTCGCGGAAAGCTTGGCCGCCTTCGTTACCGTGTGTAGGAAGTGCATCTAGATAACCAGCCGATGCTTCTTTAACCGTTTTAAGGTTTGTTTCGGCCGATGTGCCACCTATAACGATAGCCAAATGGTATGGAGGGCAAGCAGCTGTTCCCAGTGTGCGGATTTTGGCAGCGAGGAATTTTTCTAGATTTTCTTCTGTAAGTAGAGCTTTGGTCTCTTGGAACAGATAAGTCTTGTTGGCACTACCACCACCTTTTGTAAGGAAAAGAAAATCATAGTGGTCACCGCCTTTGGCATAGATATCTATCTGTGCAGGAAGGTTGGTGCCAGTGTTTTTCTCTTCTGTCATAGTAAATGGGACAACCTGTGAGTAACGGAGGTTCTTTTCGGCATATGTTTCAAATATACCTTTGGATAGGTATTCCTCGTCACACACACCAGTGTAAACGTCTTCACCTTTTTTTGCCATCACGATAGCTGTACCTGTGTCTTGACAGGTAGGTAGTTCTCCTTTGGCAGCTGTGCAAGAGTTTTGCAGCAGTGTATATGCTACAAATTTGTCATTGTCAGATGCTTCTGGGTCGTCCAGTATAGACGCCACTTTTTTAAGGTGTGAAGGGCGTAAGTAGAATGATACGTCTGCCATAGCTTCACGAGCCAATAGTGTAAGGCCTTCGGGAGCTACTTTAAGGATTTTACGTCCATCACATTCTACTGTGCTTACATAGTCTTTGGTAAGCAGGCGGTATTCGGTAGTGTCTTCACCCAGTGGTTTGGGTGCTTGGTACTTAAATTCAGCCATTTTGTTTTTAAAATTTCTGTTTGTGTTATAAGTGTTATGTTAATTCATCATATTAGTCCAGATATTCTACACGTGCACTCCAAGACCAGTCACGATAGCATAGTAGGTTACGAGTAGATGATTCTACTTCGCCGGCCTGGAAATCTACGGTCTCGCTACGAGGGTATTTTTTTGCAGGGAAGAAATCACGGCCATAGTCGCTATTGGCTACCATACGGTAAGAGTCCATTCCTCCCATAAAGAAGCGTCCACCCATAGGAACATCGTGCAGAGCTTGGTTACGGCCAAATGATACGTCCACAGGAACCCAACCTATTCCTTCAAAATAAGCTTCGCTCCAGTCGTGCATACCCACAGACAGTGGATGATACATAAGTCCACTCTGCCAACGTGCAGGAATACCAGCACAGCGTGCCAAATTTATAAACAAAAGCCCTACCTGACCGCAGTCTCCTTTGTTATTCTTGATAACGTATGCAGGGATATCATCTATAAGCGAATAGTTGATAGCCGAAGCCCAAGGGAATTGACCTTTTGTCACAAAATCAAATATCTTCTGTGCTTTTTTTACAGGGCATACTTCGTCGCCTACTATCTCGGCTGCCAGTTTCTGCATTTCGGCACTCTTGATAAGGTGAGGTGTACGTACAGCAGTGTATTCTTTATATACAGCCGATGCAGTGTCATAAGGCTCTACCTTCATATTATCTAGGTCAAAATACTGTC
>JAFYKQ010000105.1 GCA_017537565.1 Flavobacteriales bacterium | reverse complement strand
CCCTATCGCCAGAATAGAGCGCGCCACCAGTGCAGTGTAGTCATATTTACATTTACCATTTCCACTCTCTTATAAAACTAGGCAAATATGTAAACATTTTTCATCACTTCCAAACTTTTAATGAATTATTTTAAGCATAAAAGCATATTTTTTTGAAAAAGGCTCACTTTAACCCATAAAAAAAAGGCACGCCCGCGGGCGTGCCTTTTTTTTATAACTTGGCTTTTTATTCGTTTGATACCTCTATTACCATAATGTCCATACTTGTAACTTCGGCTGTACCAGCAAACAACTGACGGTCTCCTCCCTTATAATCTGGAGATGCTATACTGAACGTATTTTCAGACTTGTTATATCTGGCATCATCATCTATGGCAACCTTTACATTACCCAATATAACAGGTATGCTGGCCTTACTTATAGAATATGCTCCAGAAGCATTGGTAGTAGAGCTGCTCACCAGTGACCAAGAACCAGATGCAGTCTCACGATAAAGTTTTACTCTCACCCCAGATACGGCTACTCCTTTATCATTTGAAACCATACCCGAAACTGTAACGTTACACAGCACCTCTCCTTCCAGTTCTTTTTCCTTGGAACAAGCAGTAAAAACTCCCAACATACCTACCAGTGCCACTATGGCAAATAAAAATCTCTTTTTCATATCTTATGTTTTTATATTATTCTCTTATTATTTACAACCGTCAAAAGTAACACATTATTTTTTTTTCACCAAAATTTACTCATTGTATTTTTATAGGACGACTATGAACTATACCATATCTTGTAGTGAATGCCACCTGCAAGTATAATTCTTCATTGGGGTCATTGCGTTTTATAGGGCGTATTTTCTCTATATCTATCTTTACCCTACCGGCATTTTTATCTACCGTTGTAAAAGAGTAAAAACATACCAGATAGCTATGATCTCGCGTAACCTTTATATGTTTGGCCTCTCCTCCCACAGATGAAAAATCAACCGTAAGAGCTGTTTTAACACCCGATGTCTTTATATCATAATCCACCACCGAAAAATATGTATAATCGCTACTCTTACCATCTCCCACCAGTCTTGCTTTATAATACCCTCCATCTAGTCCCAGGTGTGTTATATCCATATTGTGCTCATCTGCCGAAACCGCCAAGTCCAATGTATGCAAAAGACCACTCTCGCCGTGGATTTCCATATGAGTATAACCTCCCTTGGTGTAATTTATAACTATCCTTTCTTCTCCACCAAACGAAGCATAATCCCCTGCAAATGTACATATATCATCATTATACTTATATTCCCCCGCAGTCTCTCCCTCCAATGCCACAAAAGCCGATGCTTTATATTCTGTGTTTTTATAAAACTGCTGATAACGATAAAATGCCTTGAAATCATCTTTATTAAACCTCTTTTGAGCCTCTTCGGCTGTATAGATACGTGATACAGCAGTAGGGGAAATAGATTCTGTTATCTCTATCTTGACTATACGCCCTTGGCCGTCACGCCATATATCTGTAATAAGACTACCATGACCATCTTCATGTAACACGTCCATCAATTTAAGATTCTGAACGTTATTACCATTTATTTTCTTGAATATACCCTTTTCTGCCAGATATGGAAATGTAGCCGTCGTCCACACCAAATCAAATCCCAGGGCATATGCCACGAGCGAAGAGCACACTATACCCATATAAGCTCCACAATTGGTCCCGTGATACTCCTCCCCATAGGCACTGCGACTCCTCTCTTCAGATATATTTTCGGTATAAAGCAGTGAATATGGATTGTGGAGTGCCGTCATCACTGTTTTAAGCGAAACCTCTATCCCCACATATTTATTGGTCTCTTTTACACTGGAATACCACAATCCTTTATATTCGCTGGAAGGAGAATACCCTTTATCACTTTTGGTAGAAGGCAAATAATTTTTTGGGCTCCACTTTATATCTGTAAACTGATGTGCCTTTTTATATGCCACCCTCACACCTTCATTTTCTGGAGAGTCACGTTTTATAACATAATCCTCTCCTCCATCATCTGGCAATGGAGCATCATCTACTTTACTGCAAGACACGCACACCATCAATGCCGCCACCCACACATATAAAAACACCTTATCCTTCATATTATACTTTCTCAACTCATCCTAATCTTTAAGATAGTATTCTATAGTTGTCACCACACGTACTGTTTTTATATATGGCGTATTTTCATCTCGGTCTGTGATAGAGAATTGGCCTTGTGTAGCACGTTTAATTTTACCCAAACGGCTCTGACTATCGTGAGCAAATTTTTCGGCAGTAGCACGAGCGTTTTCGGTGGCCTGCTGTATCATTTCTGGTTTTATATCATTGAGCCCATCAAATGTAAAACTGGTATTATACTGATAATCTGTCGCTCCTATAGCTATACCCTCCTTCAAAAGGTCTCCCTGTCTATTCATAAGAGAACGTACCTTATCTACCTGTGAAGAAGCAACTATTATCACCTGCGTCACATTATAACGATAACGCACTGGGGACGATTGGTATTCGCGGGCTTCCATATCTATCACTTTGGCAGGAGAGATACTTATCTCGTCTTTCCCCAATCCGTTTTCTGTAAGAAAGGCTACTATTTTATCATTTGTCTTGTTAAGACGGTCATATATGGCAGATATGTCATTACCTACCTCTTTATACATCAGTGGCCAAATGACACGCGTGGCAGCTACTTCGCGTTCACATAGTCCTTTTACCACCACACTGCGTTCGCTGTCCTTAAAGTGAATTATTCCTCCACGAACAAAAAAGCCTATACTCGCCAGTCCCAATGCAATGATTACTGCCACCCATAGTTTTACGGTGTTTGTCTGTTCTTTTTTTTCCATAGTCTACATATGTATTTGTTACGATGTAAAAATATGCCTTTTATAGATACAAAAATCTTATGTTTTTGTTAAAAACAAATTTATGCCGTTCTATGCAAATAGTCTTTCAAAATGGAGTATTTTTGCACTATAAAATAAACACACCACAATCGATAATATGAACACAGCCACCGAACTGGGCACAGGGAATATAGCAACCCTTCTACGCAAATATGCCATACCATCTATCATAGCTATGACGGCATCTTCGCTATACAATATGGTGGACAGCATATTCATAGGGCAAGGTGTGGGTGCGTATGCCATATCGGGACTAGCGGTCACGTTTCCTTTTATGAATCTATCGGCGGCATTTGGTGCTATGGTAGGTGTGGGAGCTTCGACACTTATTTCGGTACGTCTGGGACAGAAGGACTATGCCACTGCACAGAAAGTACTGGGAAACGTACTGGTTCTTAACGTAGTGATAGGTTTAATCTTTACTATCATATCCCTTCTATTCCTAGACGATATATTGTACTTTTTTGGAGCCAGCGATAACACCATAGGTTATGCGAGAGATTATATGGAGATAATCCTACTGGGAAATGTGATAACACATATATACCTTGGGCTCAATGCCGTGATGAGGGCTTCGGGACACCCACGTAGGTCTATGTATGCAACGATATTTACCGTGGTGCTTAACACGATACTAGACCCTTTGTTTATATTTGTGTTTGACTGGGGGATAAAGGGAGCTGCCATTGCAACGATACTGGCACAGGCCTTGGCTCTATGCTGGCAGATATATCTGTTTTCAGACCAGAAGGAACTACTACATTTCCATCGCGGCATCTATCGTCTCAAATCCAAGATAGTCAAGGAAACACTAACGATAGGTCTTGCTCCTTTTATGATGAATACCGCTGCTTGTTTTATAGTGATACTGGTAAACAACACCCTGTACCGCTATGAAGGCGACCTGGCAATAGGAGCATACGGCATTATCAACCGCCTGGCATTCCTATTCCTGATGGTGATGATGGGCCTTAACCAAGGCATGCAACCAATAGCGGGATACAACTACGGTGCCCAACGCATAGACCGCCTCTTTAAGGTTTTCCGTCTTACTGCCACCTGGGCTATAACGGTTTCTACGGCAGGATTTCTTATGGCGATGTTAATTCCTCGTGTGGCAGTAGGTGTTTTCACAAATGATGCGGCTCTTACAGAGCTATCGGTATTTGGATTACAGGTGAGTATGGCTGCATTCCCTGTGATAGGATACCAGATAGTAACGTCCAATTTCTTCCAAAGCATAGGTATGGCAGGTAAGGCCATATTGTTATCGCTTACACGTCAAGTGATATTTCTTATACCACTGCTTATAATACTTCCTCACATATGGGGCGTAACAGGTGTATGGGCTGCACAGTCGGTATCAGATTTTCTGGCATTCCTTATGGCAGTCTTTATGATGAGACACCAGATAAAGGCCTTTAAAAAACAAGGTTATTCCATAAATTAAGCCAACTATTAACTTATACACACAGAAAAATTACTTACATTTGCTTATTCACATATCATATACAATTATAAATCACACACAGAACAATGGAAATAATAGGAACAATTAAAAAGATAAACTCTGCTGTACAGATAACACCCACTTTTTCCAAAAGCGAAATGGTTATCACTACAGACGAGATGTATCCACAGACTATTCTTGTAGAATTTGCACAGTCTCGTGCGGGACTTGTAGATGCTTTCCAGGTAGGACAATATGTAAAAGTAGCCATCAACCTTCGCGGACGTGAATGGCAAGACCCTAAAACGGGCGATGTACGTTACTTTACGAGCGTTGGCGGTTGGAAAATAGATTTGGCTACTCCTGGTCAAGCAGCAGTTCCTGCAGCAGCCAATCCTTTTGCTACGACAGCCACTCCTGCAGCAGCAGCGGCTCCAGCACCAGCAGCTCCCGTTATGAGCGATGGTGATGACGACCTACCATTTTAATTCTACACGATGATAATACAACCCACGTCCGCACGAGAATTCGTGCGGACGTGGCATAAATAACACATTATGGACTCTACAAGAGGCAAAATAATCCTTATTCCTACTTTTCTAGGAGAATCACCCTATGAGAGTGTTATGCCTGAACGCATACGGGAAGAAATATGCCGTATAAAATATTTTGCGGTAGAAAATATAAAAACAGCTCGCCGATATATTAAAAAGATACATCCGGCTGCTGTAATAGATGAACTCACGTTTTTCCCGATAGGTAAACATTCCAGTAGGCAAGACCTAGAAGAGGCTATAAAACCTGCCTTAGAAGGGTATGACATAGGTGTTATTTCAGAAGCAGGAGTGCCTGCCGTGGCCGACCCAGGTGCCGACGTTGTGGCAACTGCCCACGCCAAAGGGCTCACTGTTATACCATTGTGTGGCCCTTCGTCTATACTTATGGGACTGATGGCTTCGGGGCTATCGGGACAGAATTTTGCATTCCACGGGTATCTTCCCATAGATAAAGCCGAACGCAAATCACGACTACTGGAACTGGAACGCGCATCTGCTCGTGGTGCAGGAGCTCAGATTTTCATAGAGACTCCGTTCAGAAATATGCATATGTATGAAGACCTGCTATCCATACTATCACCACACACTATGCTATGTGT
>JAFYKQ010000104.1 GCA_017537565.1 Flavobacteriales bacterium | reverse complement strand
TTGGTGATATTTTTTATTCTACAATTTCAATTTTACTTTCAAGTTTACATCTTCATCATCTACACCTATACTATCTATCGCCATCATATACTCTTCCATATCCATAGGCCCCATCACATCTTGTTTTTCTTTATCTACATCTGTCGCATATTTACCTTTCATCTGTTTTGAAGATAAATAATCATAAATACTTATACTCATATCTATCAACTTTCATTAACGCAGGATAAACACAACTAATTCTCAAAAAAAATCTGCCGCCCACGTGTGGGCGGCAGATTGAGATAATTCTCAAGCTATTATAACCTATTAAACTCTAAGTCTAATTATTTTACAGTAGCGATGTGCTCGATAAGGTCAACAACTTTGTTTGAGTAACCAGTTTCGTTGTCATACCAAGAAACAAGTTTAACAAATGTGTCTGTAAGAGCGATACCAGCTTTTGCATCGAAGTTTGATGTGCATTTTTCACCTACGAAATCCTGTGATACAACATCGTCTTCAGTGTAGCTCAATATACCTTTCAATTCGCCTTCTGCAGCTTCTTTAACAGCAGCACATATTTCTGCATATGTAGCTGGTTTTTCAAGAGTAGCTGTAAGGTCTACAACAGAAACGTCTGCAGTAGGAACGCGGAACGCCATACCTGTAAGTTTACCGTTAAGAGCTGGGATAACTTTACCAACAGCCTTAGCAGCACCTGTAGAAGAAGGTATGATGTTGTTCAATGCTGAACGACCACCTCTCCAGTCTTTTACAGAAGGACCGTCCACAGTTTTCTGTGTAGCTGTAGTAGCGTGTACTGTTGTCATAAGACCTTCCTTGATACCAAATTTATCGTTGATAACTTTGGCAAGAGGAGCCAAACAGTTTGTAGTACAAGAAGCGTTAGAAACGATAGTGTCTTCTGGTTTGATTTCTTTGTGGTTAACACCCATCACAAACATAGGAGTGTCGTCTTTAGAAGGAGCAGACATAACCACTTTTTTAGCACCAGCTGCCAAGTGTTTACCAGCTAGTTCTTTTGTCAAGAAAAGACCAGTAGATTCTACAACGTATTCAGCACCTACTTCGTCCCATTTAAGGTTTGCTGGGTCTTTTTCAGCTGTAACGCGGATAACGTTACCGTTTACAACTAGGTTACCATCTACCACGTCAACTGTACCTTCAAATTTACCGTGTACAGAGTCGTATTTAAGCATATATGCCATGTAGTCAGGAGTAATAAGGTCGTTGATACCTACTACCTGTACATTAGGACGATTGATTGCTGCACGGAATACCAAACGGCCTATACGTCCGAAACCGTTGATACCAATTCTAACTTTTTCCATTTTTGAGAAATTATTATTTTAATTGTTGTGAAATTTATACGTTCATCAATTTGGCCACGCGACGGAATTCAGCGATAGTCTCGTGTGTGCGTTTAACATCAAAGTCGTTCTCCATATCACAAGGAACCGTGTTATCACGCAATGGAGTGTAAACCACTTTGTTATCTCTCACACCTGCTATCATACCTCTCTGGCCGTTTAATAGACCTTCTACCGCAGCTGCTCCCAGACGAGTAGCCAGCACACGGTCGGCTGTCG
Organism: Flavobacteriales bacterium; assembly: GCA_017537565.1. GTDB lineage: Bacteria > Bacteroidota > Bacteroidia > Flavobacteriales > UBA1820 > Merdimorpha. Next base: position 442 of record JAFYKQ010000104.1, on the reverse strand, counting down.
TAGGGCTACCACCTCTCTGTATATGGCCCAGTGTTGTTTCTTTAATGTCTTTGTCTGGAAGACGTTTTTTAACCTCGGCACGTATCTTGCTCACACGTTCACCTATGTGAACTCCGTTTTCTGCCACCAGCACGATAGCCGAACTCTTCTTACGACCTTCCTCTTCTTTCAATTCTTCCACGATAGAATCATAAAGTTCGTCGCTATCTGGAAGTGTAACATTTGTTTCTTTGTCTTTAAGAGGAGGCATCACTATATTTTCTACACCAGTAGCCAATCCTGTATATACCGCTATATAACCAGAACCGTGTCCCATCACCTCTACAAAGAATATACGGTCGTGAGCCGCTGCCGTATCACGTATCTTGTCTATCGCCTCCATAGCCGTGTTTATGGCAGTATCAAATCCTATCGAATAGTCTGAACCATAGATGTCATTATC
>JAFYKQ010000103.1 GCA_017537565.1 Flavobacteriales bacterium | reverse complement strand
GTGATATTACCACCCCGACAGAATACATACGCACACAGAGCATAGAGCGATGGAAAAAGAGCCCATTGCCAGAACTCCACAAACGCCCTACGGTCTTCATTATCCAGAACAATCGTTAATTTTCCTCCCGTATGGAAAAAAAGAAACTCGCAATAGGCACTCTGCTGGATAAAATGCAACGCTACTGTGCATATCAAGAGCGATGCATATATGACGTAAGGAAGAAATTGAGTGCTTATGATGTTTCTCAACAAGACGAGGAATGGATAATAGATATGCTCATAGATGATAAATTCATAGATGAGGAACGTTTTACTCGTTGCTATGTGAGGAGTAAAGTAGCCTCATACTGGGGAATTATCCGCATAGAAAACGAATTAAAACTACGCAAAATCCCACGCGACATCATAGAGAGAGGCATAGACGAGATAAATGAAGAAGATTATAGAGAGAGATTTGAAAAACTAGCCGATGAAAAGATAAAAAGCACGGGAGGCATAGACTCACTTAAACAAAAAGCCCGCGTGTATAACTATTTAGCATCGAGAGGCTATGAATCTTCTATGATTATGGATTTTTTAAGTGTTAAATAATAATTTTAAACAATATGATGGTCTTTTTTGACTATCTTTGCACCCGCTTACAGGGGGTATTATCTTGTAAGACACAGGAGCATCACTAGGTGATGAGAGGAAAAATTTGGACTGATTGCGACCTCGGGAAAAAATGCTAAAACAGGTTTTCTGCTGCATCTTTTGACAGACGTTACTCACTCCACGATTATTTTCTTGACACGTGATTGCTCTCAAAATGAGATTGAGATAATTAACACATTTTAAATATTTAAGTATTATGTCATATTTGTTCACATCAGAATCTGTATCTGAAGGGCACCCAGATAAAATAGCCGACCAGATATCAGACGCACTCCTAGACCGTTTTCTGGCTTTTGACCCACAGTCCAAAGTAGCTTGTGAGACACTCGTTACCACAGGACAGGTTATAATGGCCGGTGAAGTTAAGTCTGACACTTATGTAGACCTACAACTAGTGGCCCGCGATGTAATCAATCGCATAGGCTATACCAAATCTGAATACCGTTTTGATGGTGATTCTTGCGGTGTTATTTCTATGATACACGAACAGAGTGATGATATAAACCGCGGTGTAGATGCTGCCAACGATAAAAACGTTCAGAAAGAACAAGGTGCAGGCGACCAAGGTATGATGTTTGGTTATGCTACTCGTGAGACTCGCAACTATATGCCTTTGGCACTGGAACTTTCTCACCGCATACTTAAAGAACTGGCTGTGATGCGTAGAGAAGGAACAGAAATCCCTTACTTGCGTCCAGACGCCAAGAGCCAGGTAACGATAGAATATTCTGACGATAACGTACCACAGCGTATAGACACTATCGTCGTTTCTACACAGCACGACGAGTTTGCCGATGACGATACTGTGATGCTAGAAACTATCAAAAACGACATCATCAACAAACTGATGCCACGCGTGATAGCTGCTTGCGAACCAGAAATCCAGGCTCTTTTCAACGACCAGATAACATACCACATCAACCCTACTGGTAAATTTGTGATAGGTGGTCCTCACGGTGACACTGGTCTTACAGGTCGTAAGATAATAGTAGACACGTATGGTGGTAAAGGTGCTCACGGTGGTGGTGCTTTTTCGGGTAAAGACCCATCGAAGGTTGACCGCAGTGCGGCGTATGCAGCTCGCCATATAGCCAAAAACTTGGTTGCGGCAGGCGTTGCAGACGAAGTCCTAGTACAGGTATCATACGCCATAGGTGTGGTAGAACCTACATCTATATGTGTAAACACTTATGGAACATCACACGTAGATATGACAGATGGTGAAATAGCCAGCATAGTAAAAGGCATATTTGATATGCGTCCTTCGGCGATAGAACGTCGTCTTAAATTGCGTAACCCTATCTATGCCGAAACTGCTTCTTATGGACACGTAGGTCGTGAACCACAGGTGGTAACAAAACGTTTCTCTTCGGTATGGTTTGGCGAGAGAGTTTGCGAAGTAGAACTATTCACTTGGGAGAAACTGGACTATGTGGACAAGGTAAAAGCAGCATTTGGTATCCAGTAATAACCATCATAGATACACATAAAAAATCCCGCTCCTCGAGGAGCGGGATTTTTTATAATCATCATAAATCTAGAATACCAATTCAAATTCATCTACATATAACGTAGCCCCATCACTCGCACAGAAATCTGCTCCCAGATAACTAGACGTAGCCGAAAGCACTATATGTGTAGGACGTGTAACCACATCGTTATACTTTATATCTATACTGAATTCTTTATAACTAGAATTATCTTCATCTGTAAGGAACTCTCCATATGCTATCACTTTGGGATTTTCGGGACGTTCTGTCGCACCACCCCAGTCTTCCAATATGACATATATATGTGCCTTATCACGTTTACCCATCATATCGGGGAACTTATTGTCCTTATCGGCCGAAATAGATGCCGATTTATACTTATACCAGCCCTTCAATCCCACTGGACGACCCGTATATGGACGACCCAATACAGCACTAGAACGTGGACTCATAAGGTTTGTCTTGTATGTACCAGTGTATAGATTTCCTGCGGCAGCCTTTGCAACCAAAACACCTGTTATGCTGGTCATCTTGATAGCCTTGCCCTTCACAGCATCATCTGTATGGACCGTGATGTTTCCCTTACCTGCCACTTTGGTTCCTTCGTTACCCGTAGCCCAGAACGAATTTTTACCATCGGCATTAGGATACCACACCACACCGCTATCATCATAAGAACCCTCCTCAAAATCCATATTTGGGAGCGTAGGAGCATCATCGGTAGTAAACTCTACCTCTCCTCCCACGTCTTCACCCAGTCTGGCACGGAACATATACTGTGTTTCTGGTTCTAAGCCTTCTATACGAGCCTTGATATTTCCTCCTTTTGCCGTTACCTTGCCACTAGGTACACTATGCCAGTCTGTTTCGCTTTTTTTCTTATAGTCAAATCCTGGTTTTGCACTCGTACCCGTCTGTATATTTCCTGTCACATCGGCAAATGTAGACCATACAGATGTCGCTTCGCCCGTACTTACCACCTCTTGCGTATGGAACACATATACTATCCATCGTTCTGTATAACCCAGATACTCTACATCAAATGCACGTTCTGTCGTGAAATCGTGAATGTCATATGGTGATGGAGAATACGTGGCAACAGATGGTCCCAGCTTAAAGCTCGTTATATTGATATTATTCCTAGGTGTAGACATAGACACATATACGATAGCCTTTTTATTATAAGTGTCTATCACCGCATCTCCTACCTGTCCCACCACCGTTATATAACGGTCTATGGGTTGTGTAGCACGTATAACCCACGTGTACGTCTGTCCAGGATATGTCTCTATGTCAATTCTCAAGTCTTCGTTGAGGTCATAGTACTCTCCTACCACCAGGTCTTCTGTCGTAGCAATATCTGAAAGAGTAAGAGATGACAGTTTGACACTACTCATATCATAGCTATCACTCATCTCTACCTCTACCACACATTTACCATAGTCTATATTTACCGTCTTTTGTCCCTCAAAGACTATCTCCTCTACACGGCCTTCGGCATAAGGATAAGGAATGTCATTCTTTATACACGATACCATCATCAACAGGAAGGCAATCCATACACTTCTATATACTCTTCTTTTCATCATATCCCCCGCCATTACAAATATAATACCACGCCCATATTAAGAGCCAATATATTTATCTTAAAGTCTGCCGACGATTGACGCCAATGCCCTTCTTCCACCTGATTGGATATCTGTTTTACGTCTTTATACTTAAAACCAAGCACACCTACCGAAACTTCGGCCGCCACAAAATCATTTATAAATGCACACAACCCTGGAGATGCAACCACTCCCATCTCAAATATGTCTTGATAACGGCCATTAAATGATTTTCCAGTGCCACTTTCCACCTTGGCTTGGCCCCCGCCCACCTGTAATTTAATATCGTTAAACAGTCCAAAACGACGGCTATTGCCTATATTTATGTATGTACGTAAAAATATTGTGCCAGTATATACGTGTTTGATTACGTGATAGTCAGATATAGAAAAATCCAAATCCTCACCCAACGATATATCCAAATCGTCCATATGTATGAGTGTACGGTCATATGAAAAACTGGCTCCTATACCCAAATTATCCTTTATCATATAACCCACCGTAGGCTGTACAGACATAGTATATCCCTGTCCTGTCCAGTTATCCAAAACCAGGATTTCATAGTTTTCATTAAAGTGTTCAAAATAAGAAAACTTAACCCCCGTGAACCATTGACCGCGAGGAACAAACGTTACCTTTTCTATTCCTCTATCAAACTTATCACGACGAGAAACTTTCTTCCCTTCTTTCTCTATGTCTGCCTTTTTTTCTACGATGATAGTATCATACTCCTGTGCACATAGCATCGAGACACTACATATAGAAAATAACACTATGCATATAAATTTTTTCATATCTCTTTTTTCTCAAAACCCCGACAGTACACGTACTGTCGGGATTATCGAGTTCAACTATTTTATAAAATATTATTCTACATCATCAAATATGAGTTCAAATTCATCGACAAACAACTCACAGCCATCACCACCACAGAAATCGGCACCTAGATAACTAGTAGTAGCCGCTATCGTGATATGAGTAGGACGTTTAACCGTGTCATAATACGTAAGCATTATCTTGAACTCCTTATATGATGTTATAGTCACGTCAGACATCAATTCACCGTGAGCTATCACAGTAGGATTGTCTGGACGTTCAGTAGCACCACCCCAATCTTCAAGTGTAAGATAGATATGGCACTTGTCATTAGTTCCTGCCAAGTGTGGATATTTGTTATCCTTATCCACCGTGATAGGTTTGGTAGTGTATTTATAGAAACCTCTCATACCTATAGGACGACCAGTATATGGAC
>JAFYKQ010000102.1 GCA_017537565.1 Flavobacteriales bacterium | reverse complement strand
GGCCGACAGCGTCCTGCTACCATCTACACGACTAGTAGTTGCTCCAGAGACATTCCTGCCAGACTACAAGGACTTTACACGTGCGTATGATTTCCCTGTTTATGAACGATTGAGGGATTATTCTATAAAACACGATAGTATAACGATAGTAACCGGAGCCTCATACCTTAAAAGATATTACAGTGAGCAGTGTCCCACTCCTACGGCTCATCGTTCGGGAAGAGGTATGTGGTATGATTTATATAACGTGGCGGTGCAGATAACACCACATACATATGACGTGTACCAGAAGTCAAAACTGGTGCCAGGTGTAGAGTCTTTCCCTTACCGTAGTGTAATGGAACCATTGCTGGGTAATACGGTGATGGACTTTGGTGGTATGGTAGGTTCTGTGGTGACACAGGAGGAGAGAGGGGTATTTACATCACACGGTGATAGTTTGCGTCTAGCACCTGTGATATGTTATGAAAGTGTATTTGGAGAATTTGTAACAGGATATGTAAAACGTGGTGCCAATGTGATATGTATCATTACCAATGATGCTTGGTGGGGAGATACCGAAGGTCATCGTCAGCATCTGTCATATGCTAGATTGAGAGCCATAGAGACACGTACCCCTGTCATTCGCAGTGCCAATACGGGTATTTCGGCCTTTATAGATGTAAAGGGTAATATCACGGCTTCACAATACTACAATTCCCAGAAGGCATTAGTCGGAATGATAAATATAGTAAATGCTCCTAATACATTCTATGTGAAGTATGGTGATTACATAGCTTGGCCTATGCCTTATATAGCTTTATTGTGTTTTATTTATTCCTTGATGCCGTTACGCAGAAAGAAATAATTGCTATATTGGAATCGAGAAATAAAACTATAAAACCAGGACTATGACACAGATGGAAAGAACATTCACTATAATAAAACCCGATGCTGTAAGAGATGCACACACGGGAGCTATTATAGAAAAGATAGAAAGTGCGGGATTCAAGATAGTGGCACTTAAGATGCTGCATCTATCACATCGCCAAGCCGAATGTTTCTATGTAGAACATCGGGATAAAAGGTTCTATGATGAACTTATAGAGTATATGACGGCAGGAGCAGTGGTGGTGGCGGTACTGGAGAAAGAAAATGCTGTGGAGGATTATAGACGACTGGTGGGGGAGACAGACCCTCGTCGTGCAGAAAGAGGAACATTGCGAGCCTTGTATGGACGAGATGTAACACAGAATGCTCTTCACGCATCAGATTCTATACACTCGGCACGTCGTGAGTGCAGTTTCTTTTTCTCGGAAAGTGAAATGACGATATAAATAAAAAGTAAATATATATAATAGATTTGTCTAGGATAGAAAATAAGAACATAAGACGTATATACCGTAATCAAAGCGAAGCCGTGGTAAATGCTCTGTGGGAGATATTTACAGGTGGAGGCTATGCCGATAAGGTTATAGAACGCACCCTTAAAGCCGATGCACGTCGTGGTAGTGGAGACCGTGCCTTCATAGCCGATACGGTCTATGGTGTGGTGCGTTACCGTCGTCTGTTGGAAGAGCTATGTGGGATAAAAAATATCTCTACACCTAGGGACGTATGGCAGATGGTAGGTGTTTATATATTGCGAGAGGGAGGCAGTCTGCCACCGTGGGAGGAATTCCAGGTGATAGACATAGATGTGGTAGAGAGAAGATATGACAGCGTTAAAAATATACGAGCCATAAGGGAGAGCATACCCGACTGGATAGATGAGGTAGGCGTGAGCGAACTGCCCGATGTGTGGGACGATGAAATAGCGGCTCTTAACCGTCAGGCACAGGTTATATTGCGAGCCAATACACTTAAAACCACTCGCGAGGCTCTTAAAAGAGAACTTGAAAAAGAAGGAATACTATCCCGTGAAGTAGAAAATCTGCCAAATGCACTGGAACTTGTGGAACGTAAGAATGTGTGGGCTACAAAGGCATTTGCTGATGGTATGTTTGAGGTGCAGGACGCTTCGTCACAACGTGTAGCAGCACTGCTAGCACCACAGCCTGGTATGAGGGTGGTAGATGCTTGTGCGGGAGCGGGAGGAAAGACCCTGCATTTGGCATCACTTATGGAAAACAAAGGCTCTATCATAGCGATGGATATCTATCCTCGCAAACTGGAAGAATTAAAAAGAAGAGCACGTCGTGCTGGGATATCAAATGTCACAACGCGTGTTATAGAGGGTAGTAAGACTATAAAACGTATGGCTGGTACGGCCGATAGACTGTTGCTAGATGTGCCTTGCAGTGGTATGGGTATATTGCGTCGTAACCCAGATGCCAAATGGAAATTACGCCCAGAGTTTATAGATGAGATAACAGCCACGCAATATCATATATTATCTACATATAGTAAGATATTAAAGGCTGGCGGTAGAATGGTCTATGCTACGTGTTCTATATTGCCTCGAGAGAATGCTCGTCAAGTAGAGCGTTTCTTAAAGGAGAACAGTGATTTTAGGCTTATAGAGCAGTATCCTATCTATGCAAGCGTAGATGGTTATGACGGGTTCTATATGGCGCTTTTGGAAAAAAATAAATAGTGATAATAGAAAAAAGAATATACATAAGATATGTTGCCAAAATTTATAGTGAAGTTTTTTACCAAGGCAGGAAGATATTTTATCCTGTTGCGTAGAGCATTCACTCGTCCGCAGAGTTGGAGAGTGTTTGGTAGATTGTATATGAGGGAGATAGATGACCTGGGATTTAATTCTATGGGTATTGTAACGTTTCTGTCTTTCTTTGTGGGAGCGGTAGTAGCATTACAGATGGCTCTTAACCTGGACGGCAGTGCCATTATCCCCAAATACTATACGGCTTATGCCACGCGTGAGACTGTGGTATTGGAATTCTCACCTACCATTATAGCTATCATACTGTGTGGTAAGATAGGTTCGTTTGTGGCGTCAAGTATAGGTACTATGCGTGTGACAGAACAGATAGAGGCACTGGACGTGATGGGTGTCAATTCTGCCAATTATCTGCTTCTTCCCAAAATAGCAGCTATGCTGTCCTTTATGCCTATACTTATAATGACATCTATCGTTACGGCTATATTTGGCGGTTGGGTGGCAGCTATTACATCGGGTACTTGTACTTCGGCCGAATTTATATATGGATTGCGAATGCCGTTTGATACGTTTTATGTGACGTATGCTATGATAAAGTCTGAAGTATTTGCATTTGTACTGGTAACGATACCTGCATACTTTGGTTACTATATAAATGGTGGAGCACTGGACGTGGGTAAAGCCTCGACAAATGCTGTGGTATGCAGTAGTACCATCATCATCATACTTAACTATGTACTCACTCAAACACTTTTAGGATAAAATGTTACAGGCTATAAATATATGTAAGTCATTTGACGGGAAACAGGTTCTCAAGGACATAAGTTCTACGTTTGATGCTGGTAAGACCAATCTTATCATAGGACAGAGTGGTGCTGGTAAAACGGTTTTTCTTAAAAGTCTTACGGGACTTATCACTCCAGATGCAGGAGATATCCTTTATGGAGGAATGTCTTATAATGCTATGAGCGAAGACGAAAAAAACAACCTTCGCCACGAGATAGGAATGGTTTTCCAGGGAGGGGCTCTTTTTGACTCGATGGACGTGGAAGAAAACGTTATGTTCCCGCTTATGATGTTCTCGTCTATGAGTCGTAGTGAGATGAGAGATAGAGTGGACTGGGCATTGAGAAGGGTAAATCTGCCAGACGTGCAACGCAAGACTCCAGCCGAATTATCGGGAGGTATGAAAAAACGTGTGGCAATAGCACGTGGTATCATTATGAATCCCAAATATCTCTTCTGTGATGAACCAAACTCTGGTCTTGACCCAAAGACGTCTATCGTTATAGACCAACTGATAAGCGAGATAACCCACGAATATGGTATGACTACTATCATCAACACCCACGATATGAATTCGGTGATGGAGATAGGAGAGAAAATCATATTCTTAAAAGGTGGACGTAAGGCTTGGGAGGGTACGTCGGCCGAAATCCTCGAAGCACAAAATACAGATATTGTGGATTTTGTGTATTCTTCGCCTATACTTAAAGCCTTAAAAGAAAGTAAATTGAGAAAATAAAAAGAAGTATAACATAAACATATTTACATTTAAGAAAAATGAAATGCGGTATAGTAGGCCTACCAAACGTAGGTAAATCCACACTTTTCAACTGTTTGTCCAATGCCAAGGCTCAATCTGCCAATTTCCCATTCTGTACCATAGAGCCAAACGTAGGCGTGGTAAACGTACCCGATGAGCGTTTGGAACGATTGGCAGAACTTATAAATCCACAGCGTGTACAGCCTGCTACGGTAGATATAGTGGATATAGCGGGACTAGTAAGAGGTGCTTCCAAAGGTGAAGGCTTGGGTAACCAATTTCTGGGAAATATACGCGAGACAAATGCCATAATACACGTTTTACGTTGTTTTGACAATGATAATATAACACACGTGGAAGGCACTGTAAATCCTGTGCGTGATAAGGAAACGATAGATATGGAGTTGTGTCTCAAAGACCTGGAAACGGTAGAAAAACGTCTGGAAAAAGAACGTAAAGCTGCCAAGGTAGGTAATCGTGAGGCTGCTGCTGTGGTAGATTTGCTGGAAAGGGTGAAAGCATCTCTCGAGGAGTTCCGTCCAGCACGTACGGTAGAGATGAACGAAGACGAAAGCGAGATATTGCGTCAGTTGCAACTTCTTACTGCCAAACCTATACTATATGTGTGTAACGTTGATGAGACGTCGGCTGTAACGGGTAATGCTTATGTAGATGCTGTACGCGAGGCTGTGCGTGATGAAAATGCCGAAGTACTGGTATTGGCTGCTGCAACAGAAGCCGATATTACAGAACTAGACACATATGAAGAAAGACAGATGTTCCTGGACGAGATAGGTCTTAAAGAACCAGGTGTTTCACGTCTTATACGCAGTGCATATAAATTGTTGAGCCTGCAGACATACTTTACAGCAGGAGAGAAAGAGGTACGTGCCTGGACTATTCCTGTGGGAGCCAAAGCACCTCAAGCAGCCGGAGTGATACATACAGACTTTGAAAAAGGATTCATACGTGCCGAGGTCATATCTTATGAGGATTACATAGAGTATGGCAGTGAGGTAAAGGTACGTGAGGCAGGTAAGATGCGTGTAGAGGGTAAGGAATATGTCGTGGCCGATGGAGATATAATGCACTTCCGCTTTAATGTATAGAATCGTTTAGAGAGATGAATAGATTACACGTTATATGTGTTTTGTTTTTTTTGGGTGTGGGATTGTCCTATGCCCAGAAAAATACTCGCGTAGATGTGTTGTTCATAGGGGATATGATGCAACACGTTACACAACTAGATGCAGCACGTGTGATAGATGAAGAATATGATTATAAACCATCGTGGAGATATGTGAAGGATTATATATCATCGGCAGATATAGCGGTAGGTAATCTGGAAACGACGCTTGGTTATTCGGGGTATAAGGGATACCCTCGTTTTAAGGCGCCGGTGGCATATATAGATGCTGCGGTAGATGCAGGGGTAGATGTTTTCCTCGTGGCCAATAATCATATTTATGACCATTATGGTAAGGGTGTAAGACAGACGCTTGACGTGCTGGATAGCGTAGGCGTGGTACATACTGGAGCGTGGAGAGATACGCTGGAATATGACAATCGCCGTGTGCTTATGGTAGAAGAGAAAGGGATAAAATTTGCATTTATTACCTATACCTATACGACCAATATCCCGAGTAGGGGACCTGTGGTTGTAAACTACATAGATAGTGTACGTATAAAAAAAGACATAGCATTATCACGAGAAAAAGGTGCCGATGTTATTGTTGCATCTATGCACTGGGGCGTAGAGTATGACAGCATACCTTCGGCACGTCAGACAAGATATGTGGGAATGCTCATAAGAGAGGGGGTAGATGTGATAATGGGACATCACCCACACGTGGTGCAACCAGCCTATGAAATAGGAGATAAAGACGGTGAGATAAGACACGTGGTAATGTATTCGCTGGGTAATTATCTTTCGGGACAACGTCGTATATCGACACAGGGAGGAATGGCTGTACGCGTGGCATTTGAACGTGATGGGAGAGGTCGTGTAAGGATAGTGGACAGTGATTATATGTTACACTGGGTAAGACACGCCAACGAAAGTATGGAAAATAATGAAAAATTTACTATCTTGCCCCTTGATAAAGTAATGAGTAGGGAACTACCTCTTTCACCTGGTGAAAAGGCCCGTGCAGATGTGTTCTCGGCTCGTATAAACGAATTATTTGAAACTACAAAAGTCAATATAAAACACTACAACAACTGAATTACTTATAGATAAGATATGGGAAAAAAAGTAGGAATAGACAGCATAGCATACTATGTGCCACAGTTATATCTAGACATAGAGACATTGGCAGTAAAGAGAGATATAGTACCAGCCAAACTACAAAAGGGACTAGGACTCACAGCGATGGCTATATGTGATGCAGGAGAGGACGCTGCTACTATGGCAGCCGAGGCTGTGCTTAGACTTATAGAAAATGAAAATATAGACCCTCGTGATGTGGGCCGTCTTTATATGGGTACAGAAAGTGCTCTGGACGCAGCCAAACCTACGGCGACTTATGTGAGTGAGATAGTAGAGGCTGCTATGAAGGAAAAATATGGTGAGCGTTGTATGAAGAACTGTGATGTGCTGGATATGACGTTTGCTTGTGTGGGAGGTGTTGACGCTATGATGAACTGTCTGGATTATGTGAGAGCAGGCGAAGGTCGTCGTGCGATAGTGGTCGTGGCAGACAATGCCAAATATGCTCTGGCCTCTAGTGGTGAATATACACAGGGTGCTGGTGCGGTTGCTATGTTGCTTTCAGAGAATCCACGATTGTGTGTGGTGAGTGATGAGGTAGGTGTAGGAATGCAAGGCGTAGGAGATTTTTATAAACCACATCATAGCTATGATAAAAAAGAACTTGTAAGGGCAGTACTAGATGCAGTAGGAAACGCTGAAGATGCAAGTGAAGTATTATCACGACTATCAGCCAATGAATTTTGGGGACATCGTGATGTAAATGTCCTGGTTCATCGTGATGAACCTGTTTTTGATGGGCCATTGTCCAATGACTGTTATTGTGCCCGTATAGACGAGGCTCTTGCAGATTTCTTAAAGCTTGTACCGACAGATGTTCTTGAAGACTGGCCTTATATCCTTTTCCATCAGCCATATGCATACCAGGGCCGTCGTATGATAGTAGGTAATTGGGTGGAATGGATTAAGGAAGCAGGACGTTTATCAGAACTTGAAGGCGAGGTAGGTTATGCTCTTGCAGCAGATAACGTCAAGGACTTCTGTAAAGCAGCGTCAAAGACTCCTATGTATCTTTCTTTTGTAAATGAAAGAATAGAACGCGGTGAGAGAGCTTCGACGCTTATAGGTAATATGTACACGGGTTCTATATTTATGTCGCTTATAAGTACGTTGCGAGCATTGTGGGAAGAAGGAAAAGAGATGGAAGGAGTAACGATGGGTTGTTTCTCATATGGTAGTGGCAGTAAGAGTAAAGTGTTTACGCTTACCGTTTCTCCTGAATGGAAATCTGTGATAGAGAAGAATGATATTTTCTATACGCTGGATAATCGTATCAAGGTAGATTTTGATACGTATGAGGCATTGCATACGGGAGAGAAAAAAGAAGCCGTTACAGCGGGGCGTGTAAGACTGGAAAAGACGGGAGATACTCCTCTTAATAGTGGATTGAGATACTACAAGATAAACAAATAAATATATCATCAAGATGGCAAAAGTCTTAATAGTAGAAGACGAATCGGCTGTACGCCGTGTCCTGGTAGATATTCTATCATCTTCGTTTGAAGGGGTGGAGTTCTTGCAGGCAGACTGTGGCAGTAGAGCGTTGGAGGTTCTGCTTACAGAAAAGATAGACGTTTGCCTGTGTGATATAAAGATGCCAGCTCCCGATGGAGTTGAGGTGCTATCAAGGGTTGTAAAGGAACGCCCAGGTTTGGCATTTGTGATGCTGTCGGGACACGGGGATATAGAGACGGCGGTAGATTGTCTTAAAAAGGGAGCGGTTGATTATCTATGTAAACCGCCCGATTTGCCACGATTGGTAGGAGCGATACGTTATGCTCTATCCAGAGATAAAGAACGTGAAGTGGCAGATAAAAAAGTAAGTGTAGAAAAAACAGTTCCTACTGTTGTGAATGATGATTTTTTCTCTTCTATGGGAATGATAGGGGAGAGCCGTGCTATACGCTCTATGCAGGATATGATACGACGTGTAGCTCCGACAGATGCCAGAGTGTTGGTCTTGGGAGAGAATGGTAGCGGTAAAGAACTGGTGGTAAGGTCTGTGCACGCTCTTTCACAGAGACGAGACAGAGCGTTGGTAGAGGTGAACTGTGCTGCAATACCAGCAGACCTTATAGAAAGCGAACTCTTTGGACATGAGAAAGGAGCATTTACGACTGCCGTTAAGATGCACAAGGGGCGTTTTGAACAGGCAGATGGAGGAACGCTATTTTTGGACGAGGTAGGAGATATGTCGCTTGCAGCACAAGCCAAAGTGTTGCGTGTGATACAGGAAGGCCGTATAATGCGTGTGGGAGGAGATAAAGACATAGATGTAGATGTGCGTATAATAGCCGCCACAAACCAAGATTTGAAAGAGATGATAAAACAGGGACGTTTCCGTGAGGACCTTTATCATCGTCTCTCGGTAATAGAATTAAAGGTCCCTTCGCTGCGAGAAAGGCGTGAGGACGTAGGACTTTTGGCAATATATTTTCTGGAGCGTGCTGTGAAGGAAAATAAACTGACGTCCAAAAATATCACAAGTTCTGCATTGGAAGAATTGGAAAGTAAAGAGTGGAGAGGTAATGTCCGCCAATTACAGAACGTGATAGAACGTCTATCGATACTGTCTATGGGTGATGAAATATCGGTAGATGATGTAAAGATGTTTTCGGGGGAATAGTAGATAAAACAGGAGATTTATTGTTTTTTAATGTGTGGATATAGGTATGCTGTATCCCATATGTCATCTGTTATATCCTGCCCACATAGTAGTTGTGAGTAAAGATTGGGCGGAGGAGTAGCTATGGGATTAAAATCTCCCTCATAGCATAGCCAAGAGTTTTCCTGTATTTCTCTATCCATTTGATGGGCGTCCCAACCACTATATCCCAGGAAAAATCGTATGCGGCTACTATCTATCATTCCCATGTTTAATATCCTTTTAACCTGATTAAAATCTCCTCCCCAGTATATCTTTCCACATATGTGAGTACTAAATGGTATGAGATATGATGCATCGTGTAGGAAATATAATTGGTCTTTGGAGACGGGGCCTCCGTTGTATAGAGGGATACCTTCGGGGACATCTTTTACATAGTGGTGTAGATAACTATTGGTAGGGCGGTTGAGTATAAGCCCTACGCTAGATGACATATCGTGCCGTGTGAGGTATATAGCCGTATGAGCAAATGTGTCATCATCTATCCATGGTGATGACAGTAGGACACTTCCTTGTGATATTTGGCTGTTTTTAATGCTCATAAGATGATATTCACGAGGCCAAAAATAATGAAAAAATATTATATTTGCACAGCAGTATCATATATGTTTTAAGTGTGAAAAATAGAACCTTAAAAATATTGGGATGGATATTTATGTTGCTCGTGCCAGTTACACTATGGGGAGCAGTAGATGAGTATCCAGATTCTGTACGTACGCGTGGAGTGATACTATCCTCGCCATTTGATATAAAAGGAGCGAGGGATATAGATACGGTTATAGTCTATGATGAGCGTTATGTGGTCTTTGCGCCAGTGGTAGAACCACCATCAGAACTCATATTAAAGTATGCCAGTAAGATGGGTGTTGACCCTACGGTTCTCAATAACGAAAAGATATATGAGTTTATAGATGTATGGATAGGAACGCGATACCGTTATGGTGGTAATACCCGTCGTGGTATAGATTGTTCGGCTCTTACACGTACACTGCATAGGGACGTTTCACAAGTGGAGCTACCACGTTCATCACGTGAGATGTATAACAGTCCGCTAGTAAAGCGTATAGAAGGAGCAAAAAATGATATCTCACTCTTAAAGGAAGGAGACCTGGTGTTTTTCCGTCGTCGTGGATACATCTTTCACGTGGGGGTGTACCTGGGTGGGGGTAAATTTCTTTCGGCCAATCGTTCTACGGGTGTAGGCATCAGTTCGCTAACGACAGGATACTGGGGACGGTACTACTATGCGGCGGGACGTCTGGTGGAAGACGTGATAAAAGAAGAAAACATAGAATTGAATTAAAATATACTGGATATGAATAAAATAATTTCACAACTGCCTCGCATACACAATGCAGAAAGCGATAACTTTTTCCTTTTGGCAGGACCTTGTGCCATAGAAGGTGAGGATATAGCTATGCGTATAGCCGAAAAAATAGTAGGTATCACCGATAAACTAGGCATACCATATATCTTTAAGGGTTCTTATCGCAAGGCCAATCGTTCTCGTATAGACTCTTTTACTGGTATAGGAGATGAAAAAGCTCTTAAAATACTGGAAAAAGTAGGCCGTGAATTTGGTATCCCGACAGTTACAGATATACATGAGACTCACGAGGCCGAAATGGCTGCCGGATATGTAGATGTACTGCAGATACCTGCATTTCTGGTTCGCCAGACAGACCTAGTGGTGGCTGCAGCCCGTACAGGTAAGGTGGTGAACCTTAAAAAAGGACAGTTTATGGCTCCTAGTGCTATGCAGTTTGCGGTGCAGAAGGTAAAAGATACGGGTAGCGACAAGGCTCTTATCACAGACCGTGGAACGATGTTTGGTTATGGAGACTTGATAGTGGATTATACAGGTATTCCAGAAATGAAAAACTATGCTCCTGTGATAATGGACATAACTCACAGCCTGCAACGCCCCAACCAGTCGAGCGGAGTTACAGGTGGCCGTCCAGATATGATAGAAACAGTGGCACGTTGTGCCATAGCAGCCGGAGCCGATGGTATATTTATAGAGACACACCCAGACCCTTCGAAGGCTCTTTCAGATGGTGCAAATATGTTGCATCTGGACCTTTTGGAGGGATTGATGACACGTCTTACGACTCTTAAAAAGGCGGTAGATAATCTGTAATAGATGGTAGATATGATAAAAAAAGCGGGGGCTTTCAGCCCCCGCTTTTTTTATATTGTTATTCAGATAATTCTTTTTTTACGTCATTCCACTGTGCATTTTTAAGTATCACTTTTTTGCTCTCTCCCAGCAGATAGATAGAAGGAATGATACGCAACACATAAAGTCTTTCATTGTCTATCACACGGCCATCGTCCATTGCCACTATCCAGTTTGATGGGTAGTGGGAAATATTTTCCTTCCATTCCTGTGGGTTGTCATCTACATAGACAGAAAGAACGGTTATTTTCCCGTTTTTAATCATATCGTTAAGCAGAGTGTTGTTCCTCATCTCTTCCAGTGTGGCACTACATTCGTCACATAGAGGGTTGTTAAAGTATAGTAGTGTAAGAGGTGTCTTGATATCGTGCATCTGTGATGTGCTGCCATTGGGTAGCGTATAAGTAAAGTCTGTGGCTATGCTGCCCACGGTGTTTTTGGAGATGTCTGCTATCTGCATCTGTGGGCGTATTTTGTTTTCATTGGCAATGTATGGAGATGCAGTGTAACGCTCCAGAAATGTGAGATACATACTCTCTATATGAGGTGTAGAGCGGTACTGATAAAGGTATTTTTCTGTAAGTTCTGTGAAAAACTCTTCGCTTCTAGGACTTAGAGAGATATAGCGTATGAACTCATCAAACTCTTTTTTAAGCGAATCTTTTTCCATGTAGTAGATTTGGTTGATGTATTCCACAAAATCTCTTTCTACATCACTGGGATTATTTACAATCAATGTTGTATCACAAAAATCATACCCCTGCCAAAATCCTTCTGTCGGAATGCAAGACGTATTATTGTTACTGGAACAGGCACAGCATATTAAAGTAATCGTTATTATAAATGATAAAGCTTTCATAAAGTATCGTTTGTTGGGAACAAATATAAACCTTATTTTGTAATTTTGTCCACTCACAATAAAACTGCCGATGAAGAAATTTTTTACATCTACCACATTTCTGGCTACGCTGTGTTGCGTACTGTGGGCCTCGCCTTTTGTCCTGCTAAAAGTAGGGCTTGAGATAATGCCACGCCCCATAGAGTTTGCTGGGTATCGTTTTCTTTTGGCGGGAGTGATAATAGCTCTTTTTGCTGGAGTGGGGGTAAAAGAATATCTGCGAGAGGTGAGAGAAAACCTATCTACCGTTATCATAGTTTCTATATTTCATACATCGCTGTTATATTCCTTTTTCTATATGGGACAAATGAGGGTAGATGCAGCCATAGGGGCACTTATAGTGGGGGGGCAGCCTCTTTTTGTGGCACTATTTGCTCATTTTATGAAAAAGGACGATAAGATGAACATACGCAAGGCTCTTTCTATCCTGCTGGGACTTGTAGGATTGGTGGTGGTTGCGATGGGTAAGATAGATGAGATATCCATCGTTGGTTGGACGTCTATCATAGGGATATTGTTTCTCATAGGAAACAATGTATCATCTGGTATATCCAATGTCATTATATCTCGTGTGCATACCCACGATATAAAACCGCTGGTGTTCTCATCATCACAACTTATAGTGGGAGGAACGACACTGTTGTGTGTTTCATATATGTGGGAAGGTTTTTATGGTCTTCCTGCACAATGGCAGTGGTGGGCTTCGCTCGCGGGGTTGGTGTTTATATCGGCGGTGGCGATATCACTATGGTTTGTGCTATTGGCACGTCCAGGAGTCAAGGTGTCTGAACTTAATATGTGGAAATTTTTAATTCCTGTGATAGGTTCCATAGAGGCTTGGGTGTTTATGAAAAATGAAAGCCCTACATTTACATCACTGGCAGGACTTGTTATCCTTACATCATCTCTTGTGATGCTTAATTATCCTGTAATCAAAAGATTATTTGTAAATAAAAATACCAAAATACCAAATAGATGAAAAAATTTCTAATGTCAACGCCTCTATTGGCTATAATGTGTTGTCTTATATGGTCTGTAATATTTGTCCCTACCAAGGTAGGACTTACTTATTTTGAATATCCATTCCAGTATGCTGGATATACACACCTTATAGCGGGATTGATGTTACTTCCTTGGGGAGGATTTGGACGTGAGTACATACTACACGTGAGAGAACACTTTGGTCTGGTTTTAAAGGTGGCGTTTTTTTCTACCACACTTCTATACGGAGCATATTATCTGGGACAGACTTTTGTGGCTCCTTCGCTGGCTGCACTTATAGTGAGTGCCCAACCGTTTTTTGTGTTTGTGATGGCACATTTTATGATGAAAAACGAACGTATGACTATGATGAAAGTAGGGAGTGTCATACTGGCTGTGATAGGAGTGGTGATAGTAAGCTATCCTAGTGTGAGAGATATAGAGGTGGCAGGATTGAGTGCAGTGATAGGTATAGTTATGGTGTTGGTTAATTGTGTTTCGGCTTCGTATGCCAATATCACAGTATCCAAAGTAGACTTTTCACGCGTCAAGAGCCGTGTTCTTACATCATCACAGCTTACTCTGGGAGGGCTTATGCTTTTTGTTATCTCTATAGCTGTGGACGGTGGAGTAAAACCTCTGCCACTGGACAACGTAGAATTTTTAATAGCGACGGGAGCTATCATAGCATTTACCGTGATAGCTATTATGACGTGGTACTCGCTACTTGCCCGTCCAGAAGTTAAAGTGTCTGAACTTAATATGTGGAAGTTTATAATGCCTATCTTTGGTACGTTTATAAGTTGGGCTATGATAGAGAGTGATAAACCAAATGTTTATTCGGTAACGGGAGTGGTGGTGCTTACCATATCGCTTATATTGTTTTATCGTACGGCATTGGTAGGATTCTTTACAAGAGTATTTAAGGGTAACGGTAAAAAAGCAGTAGAACAATAATCACACTATATATGGAGTTTGTCTTACATAGTCCATACAGCCCTACGGGTGACCAACCCGAAGCCATAGCGTCACTTACAGACGGGATAAACCGAGGAGAACCCTCCCAAGTCCTGCTGGGTGTAACGGGTAGTGGTAAGACATTCACCATAGCCAATGTGATAAAAAATACAGCCCGTCCTACGCTCATACTGGCACATAACAAGACACTGGCGGCACAGTTATATGAGGAATTCAAAAACTTCTTTCCCGATAACGCTGTAGAGTATTTTGTATCCTATTATGACTACTACCAACCCGAAGCCTATATCCCGTCCAGTGGTACTTACATAGAAAAAGACCTATCGATAAACGAAGATATAGAAAAATTGCGTCTTTCTACCGTGTCTTCGTTGCTTTCTGGGCGTCGAGATATCATAGTGGTGGCCAGTGTGTCGTGCCTATATGGTATAGGTAACCCTACCGAATTTGAAAAAGGTGTGATAGATATAGCCGTGGGGGATATGATGCCTCGTACGGCATTTTTACGTCGATTGGCTGGGAGTATGTACACTCGTACTACGGCACTTTTCACGCGTGGTTCATTCCGTGTGAAAGGAGATACGGTAGATATTTTCCCTGCATATTCAGATAGTGCTATACGAGTACATTTCTATGGAGACGAGATAGAGGAAATAGAGGGTATCAATCCTATCAATAATTCCCGCGAGACGTCTTATGACCGTATACGTATCTATCCTGCCAATATATTTATGACGGGTAAAGAAACGTTAGCAAATGCTATACGTAACATAGAACTGGACCTGGGTGATAGAATAAGATATTTTGAAGATAGGGGACAGGCATTGGAGGCCAAACGCCTTAAAGAACGTACAGAGTTTGACCTGGAAATGATACGTGAGTTGGGATATTGTTCGGGGATAGAGAACTATTCGCGGTATCTGGACGGTAGAGCACCGGGGACACGTCCTTTTTGCCTGATAGATTATTTTCCACGAGATTTTCTTATGGTCATAGACGAGAGCCACGTTACGGTATCACAAGTCCACGCTATGTATGGAGGTGATGCTTCACGCAAGGAAAATCTGGTGGAGTACGGCTTTAGACTGCCCGCAGCCAAGGATAATCGCCCGCTTACATTTGATGAGTTTGAAAGTCTTATAGGACAGACGATATATGTTTCGGCTACACCAGCCGAATATGAACTGGAACGTTCAGAGGGTTCCTATGTAGAGCAAGTGATACGTCCTACGGGACTGCTTGACCCAGCCATAGAGGTGCGTCCTACTCGCAACCAAGTAGATGACCTTCTTGCAGAAATACGCATACGTGAGGAACTGGACGAGCGTGTACTGGTTACTACTCTTACCAAACGTATGGCTGAAGAGCTAGCCAAATATCTATCGCGAATGGGCGTGAGATGTCGTTACATACATTCAGATGTAGATACGATGGAACGCGTGCAGATAATGCAGGATTTGCGTGAGGGACTTTTTGATGTGCTTATAGGTGTGAATCTATTACGTGAGGGTCTAGACCTGCCAGAGGTCTCACTAGTGGCGATACTAGATGCCGATAAGGAAGGATTCTTGCGTTCACATCGTTCGCTTACCCAGACAGTGGGACGTGCGGCACGTCATATAAATGGTCGTGCTATAATGTATGGAGATGTGATAACAGAAAGTATGCGTCGTACGATAGATGAGACCAATCGTCGTCGTATGATACAGATGAAATACAACGAAGTCCATGGCATTACCCCGCGTGCACTTAACAAGGCTCTTTCTGAAAATTCACTCCTATCCAAAATTCAACGTGCCGAATCGGGAGCGATATCACCCGTGCCGTCTCTTTCTCACCCACAGACGGTTGCAGCGGCCTTTGCGGCAGATGATAAATTCCTCTCGCCCACAGAACTTAAAAAACGAATAGCTGCTGCACGTCGAGAGATGGAGAGTGCTGCCCGAGAGCTGGACTTTATCAATGCTGCACGTTGGCGAGATGAAATAGAACGCCTCAAAGGTCTGTTTGGTGAAAAATAGTATTTTGTTATAAATAAGCAGAAATAATCACGAGAGTTTTATAGCTTTTCGTTATATTTGCCCATAAATAAAAAAACGATATATGGAACCATTTATACTAGGGGCGATAGGCCCTATGCAGATAGTACTTATTATTCTGGTTATACTTCTACTTTTCGGTGGTGCAAAAATCCCTCAGCTGATGCGTAATCTGGGAGGGGGCATAAAAGAATTTAAAAAAGCCGCCAAAGATGACGCTCCTGATGCTGCCAAAGACGAAGATAAAAAAGAAGAAAAATAAAACGATGTCCTTATCTGGGGATATCTATACGAGAGGTAAAAGAGCCGTCTTCATAGGAAAAAGCGAGTCGCGCACCACACATATCAAGTAGTGTGCGAGATATTTGCAATCCTATGGACGTGCGGGAGTCTCTCTTTAACGTTTCCAGATTATTAAGAATCTCTATCACAGAAATACAAGCCTCCTGCGTGCAGGGGGCTTTGGTATATATAGATGTGAAGGTGTCGTTATAAGATACAGATATTGATATAACATCGCAAGTGGCAGTATATTTTGCTGCATTGGTAAATATATTTTCCAGAGCCGTAGTGATGGCAACAGGAGATACTGCCGCTGTGATATCTCCCACTTCACAGTTGAATACAGCGTGTGGATAACGCATTTTTACTCCCTGCAAAACATCATTTACCACTTTTTTAATATCCACCGCTTCTTTTTCAAATATGTCTTTTCCCCACGCGTTACGTAAAAAACATAGTATCTCGTTGGATTTGTCATAGGACGTGCGTAGTGCATCGGCCAACTCTTGCAGTAGTTCTGCCTGTGGAGATTTACTACTGGCTTTAAGTACATTGGCCGTAAAACCAAGTGGGCCTACCACGTCGTGAGTAACGGTAGAAAGCAATAGTTTCAATAAGCTATTCTCTCTCTCCAAATCCTTTTTACTGGCAGTTTTCATAAGATGTCATTTGCGTTCCAGACGCTCATAAGTATATGAATAAGGGTTCCGTTCGTCGGCAGCGTGAGTTTCGCTCCATACACATTTGTAGTTATCCAGTGTAGATATAGGGAAAAATGTATCGGCCGTAGGGAATGAGGAGTGTACACGGGTAAGGTATATCACATCTGGTAGATTTTTCTCCATCGCCATACGATATATCTGCCCGCCGCCTGTTATAAAAGGACTATCGCTATGAGGTAAGACATCATCTGGTATATTCTTACACGCAAGTAGTGCTTCTTCTATCGATGACGCTCCTATGCAACGCTCCATTCCAGATACCTTTTCACGGTAAATGTCATCTGATGAAATGACTATGCTCACACGTCCCGGCAATGCTCTTCCTATGGATTCAAACGTGCGACGTCCCATAATCATAGGGTGCCCCATAGTGTGTCCTTTAAAGTATTTGAGGTCATCGGGAAGGTGCCACAATAGGTCGTTGCCAGCTCCTATTTCGCCATTTTCTCCTATGGCCACTATGAGCGATATATTCTTTATATTCATAATTTACACAGCTACTATGCCCTTGATATGAGGGTGTGGGTCGTAGCCTTCCAGGGTGAAGTCTTCATATTTGAAATCAAATATATTCTTGACATCGGGATTTATCTTCATAGTAGGAAGGCTTTTTGGTGTACGGGTTAGTTGTAGTTCTATCTGTTCTATGTGGTTTGAATATATATGTGCATCACCCAATGTGTGAACAAAATCTCCTGCTTTAAGTCCTGTAACCTGTGCTATCATCATCGTTAGCAGTGCATATGAAGCGATGTTAAACGGTACTCCCAGGAAGATATCGGCACTGCGTTGGTATAGCTGGCACGACAGACGTCCATTTGCTACATAGAACTGGAAAAACGCGTGGCAAGGCATAAGAGCCATTTTGTCAAGCTCTCCCACATTCCACGCCGATACTATCATGCGTCGTGAATCTGGCGAAGTCTTTATCTGTTCTATTACTTCCTTTATCTGGTCTATCACACGTCCATCGGCAGCTTTCCAACTACGCCATTGTGCCCCATACACAGGACCCAAATCACCGTTACTGTCGGCCCATTCGTTCCATATACGCACGCCGTTTTCTGTGAGATACTTGATGTTTGTATCGCCTTTAAGGAACCAGAGAAGTTCGTGTATTATGGATTTGAGGTGTAGTTTTTTTGTCGTGAGAAGAGGGAACCCCTCACTTAAATCAAAACGCATCTGATATCCAAATACCGAACGTGTTCCTGTACCTGTACGGTCTGTTTTTTCGGCACCGTTTTTAAGTACGTGTGATGCTAATTGTAGATATTGTTCCACTTGTATGTGTTTTTATGTTATTCTTCGTCTTTTTGCATTCCTCGTGTGGTGATAATCACCGCACCGAATTGTCCAGCCGCACCATAGATAAGGCTCTGTGCCATGTCCTTTATAATGCGTATGCTGTAAACAGATGGCAGTTCTATGACATTGAGATTTGGTACAGGAGCCCCGTCCAATTCATAGTATTGACAGGTGAAATCCCCGATGGTAGATGGAGTATTTGCCTGGAAGCGGGCGATGGATACCGTTCCTTCGCCTTCGTTAAAGATTACTCCTGGAAAATAAGAGTTGATTACATCTTTCCATTCCAGGTCTACACTGCCAGGATAATATGTGTCACCTTTAAGAAAACCGCGTATAGAAGGGTCATTGCCTGCATCCATGCCAAATACTACTGCTGTAGAGTCATTATCAGTAGGGAGGGACATTATAGTCTTCCCGTGCAGAATCATTCTTATCTCTTTGTCTTTTGGCGTAACGGGAATAGAAAATGTACCGTCTTTACCTGTTTTTACACTCACTCGGGAGCGAGATGTTTTAACTACGGCTCCTTTTACAGGTTCTCTCGAGGCATTGAGAACTATACCATTGATGATTTTTTCCTGAGCAGAAAGAGACAGACAGGACATTAGCAATAAAAAGAGTGATATAAATTTATTCATATATAACGTCGTTTTAATAATTAGCGTTTCAAATGGTAAAAGTACTCAAAAAATCTGTACATTTGTTATATGATAACATTAAATGTAGAATAAATGTCGCAACCCAAAGAACGCATCATTATGGGCATAGACCCAGGTACCAATATAATGGGTTTTGGCGTGATAAAGGTAGTAGGGAAATCTATGTCGTTTGTGGCTATGGACGAACTGAACCTAGCTGGTATGGAGAACCAGTTTATGAAACTGGACAAGATATATCGTGCCACGATACGTATGATAGATACTTTTCTGCCAGATGAGATAGCTCTGGAAGCTCCGTTCTATGGTAAAAACGTGCAGGCTATGCTTAAACTGGGACGAGCACAGGGGGTAGCTATGGCTGCTGCCATCTCTCGTCAAGTCCCCATAAGCGAATATATGCCAAAAAAAGCCAAGATGGCAGTAACAGGCAACGGTAATGCGTCCAAAGAGCAGGTAGCTGGTATGTTGGCACATCTGCTGGGGTATAAGGAAATGCCAGAACACCTGGACTCTACCGATGCTCTATCGCTGGCAGTGTGTCATTTCTTTAATACCACGACTGAAGGAGCCCCACGACGTAACGTACATGGAGGTTGGGAGGCATTTGTAAAACAGAATTCTTCCCGAGTAAGCGGTGGCACGGCTCCCGTTAAAAAATCTGATGATGGTATAGCTAGGGCATTGGCGGCTCTTAAAAAAAGATAGAATACTATATGCTGGATAATATACTATAAAAAACGGCGGCCTGCGGCCGCCGATTTTTTTATCGCCAAATGGAGATGTTATTCTTGATTTACAGCTACATTTTTGCGGGAGAATTTATCTACCACCAGTGCTATCGCTCCGTCGCCCGTTACGTTACACGCCGTACCAAAACTGTCAAGAGCCACATATATGGCTATCATCAGTCCGCAGGCCGTCTGGTCAAATCCCAGCACGCTTTGCAGTACACCCAGCGAAGCCATAATCATACCTCCGGGAACGCCAGGGGCAGCTATCGCCGTAAATGCCAGCATAAATATAAATGCACTGTATAGCGTTATATCATACGCTCCGCCCGTGAGTATAATGATGGCCATAGAACAACTTACCACTTTCATCACACTGCCGGGCATATGAATCGTCGCACATAGAGGTGCTACCATACCAGCTACCGCAGGACTTACACCGTTTTTAATAATCTGTTGCTGGGTGACGGGGATTGTCGCGGCCGATGACGAAGTACCCAATGCCGTCATATATGCAGGAAGCATCGTTTTGAGGATAGATAGAGGGTTGCGTCTGGTTATAATGCCTGCTATCGAGAATATAAGCAGTAGTATTACCACGTGCATTACTATTATTACCATTATTACCTTGGTAAATAAGCCCATTACGACGCTTATATAGTCTGATGCAGCCATTTCCAGGAATATGGCAAATATGTAAACAGGCAGGCAGGGTATGATGACACTTGCTATGACACGTGATATTATATCTGCAAAATCATCTATCGCGCCTTTTAGTGTGTTGTTCTGTGTGTAGATAAGACCTATTCCCACCACAAATGCCAGTACCAGTGCAGTTATTACTTCCATAGCAGGAGGTATGGATAGAGTGAAATATGGAGCAAAGACTTCGCTGCTCTCTGGAGCTTGTGCCATCGTCTCTCCCGAAAGCAGTGATGGCAGTAGAGCATCACACACTCCATAAGTGAAATATCCAGAAAATATAGTCGAAGCATAGGCTACTCCTACCGTAAGCAGTAACATACGTCCAGCACTACGTCCCAGTCCTCCTATCGATGAAGCTACCATAGATAGTATGATAAGCGGAATGATAAATCCTAAAAATTGGCTGAAAATGGATTTAAATGTAGCAAATGCTCGTGCTGCCCACACGGGCATCACACCTGCCAGCAGTATGCCAAGGACGATGGCTATTAGGATTTTGACTAGTAGATTTAGTTTTATTTTGAACATCTTTTTAATGGATTTTTTGTGGAAAACTTAATGCTACAAATGTAGTGATTTTAAGATACTCTGTCGTATATTTACCCCGTAAAAAATCAATGTTAAAATGGAAGAAAAAGTAGAGAGTTTTACACTAGACCATAGAAAGGTAGTAGCACCATACGTAAGACTATGTTGCACGCTGGAAGGCGAGAAAGGAGACAAGGTAAGCAAATATGACCTACGCTTTACCCAACCAAACGTAGAGAGTATTCCTACGGCTGCTCTTCACGCCATAGAACACCTACTGGCACATCATATAAGAGAGCATATAGATGGTGTTATAGATCTGTCACCTATGGGTTGTAGGACAGGGTTTTATCTATCGCTATGGGGAGAAAAGAGTGTAGAGGAGGTAAGAGACGCTTTGGTTTTGTCATTGCAAGACGTAATGAAGGCCGAAGAAGTCCCAGCTGCCAATGCCATTCAGTGTGGTAACTACCGCGACCTTTCGCTCTTTGGTGCCAAAGAATATGCAAGCAAGGTTTTAGACGAAGGTATTTCTACGTCTATTTATGGGGAAAATAGATAAACTTTGTGTTAAAATGTGGGTTTTGTGGGGTATAAAGTAAATTTTCTTGCCAAAATGTTGCGAGATATATTTTTTATTCCGAATATTGCCTGCTGTAAAGTAAAAATAACCAACATTAAAAGAGGTATGAAGCAAATATGCACATTTGGACTGTTTTATTACTTTGGGTTTTATTATGAAACCCAGGGCGGTCATATGTGTATGTAGCATATATAGAAAGATATAACAAGACCGCTCCCAGATGACTGAGAGCGGTCTTTTTGATGATAAAGATTATGGATAAACATATTACAGTAGCCATTCAAGGTATAAAAGGTTCATATCACCACGTGGCGGTAGAAAAATACTTCGGTCGTGATACCGACTTTGTGGAGTGTGCTACGTTTAAACAAGTCCCAGAGGCCCTTGAAAACGGGCAGGCAGATTATGGAGTGATGGCCATAGAAAACTCTATAGCTGGTTCACTACTCCAAAACCACAAACTGCTGGGACTTTATGACCAAAAGATAGTAGGAGAGGTGTATGTGCGTATAAATCACTGCCTGCTCGCTTCCAAAGGAGTAAAGATAGATGACCTCACCGAAGTCGAATCTCACCCTATGGCACTCCTTCAATGTGATAATTTCCTTTCTCATCACCCCGAGATACGTCTGCTGGAGAGTGATGATACGGCACGTTCGGCACGTAAGGTCGCTACACATAAAATGAGACATACGGGAGCCATAGCATCAGAACTATGTGCACGTCTTTTTGATATGGATATCTTGGCTCGTAATATACAGACTATGAGCGATAACTATACTCGTTTTTTTGTGATAGGACATAAGAATACTCCACAGGTAGATGATGCAGATAAGGCATCTATACGATTTGTGGCACGTCACGAGTCTGGTAGTCTAGCCAAAATCCTTTCAGTATTTGCTATGCACGGTTTAAACCTTACCAAAATCCAAAGCGTTGCCATAATGGAACGTCCGTGGGAGTATGCTTTCCACGCCGATGTAATGTTCCCATCGCTTGCGACATTTAATAGTTGTATGGAGGTGGTATCACATCAGGTACAGGAGATGGAAGTGCTGGGAATATATAAACATAACATAGACTAAACACTGTGTGAGTTATGAAAGTAGATGAAATAAGCATAATAGGGCTTGGACTGATAGGTACATCGCTCGCCCGAGGAGTAAAAAAATATGGTTTTACTTCCCGAGTGATAGGACTGGATATGAACGCAGAACATGCACGTATGGCACGCGAAGCTGGATACATAGATGAAGTGGTGGATATGGAGCGCGCTTGTATGGCCAATGTAGTGGTGGTGGCAGCTCCGGTAGATGTGGCAGGAGCATTGGTGAGGGAGGCACTGGATAAAAGTGGTGATGATACGATAGTTATAGATGTGTGCAGTACCAAAAAGAACATAGTAGATATGGTGTCTTCACATCCATCTCATCATCGTTTTGTGCCTACACACCCTATGGCTGGTACCGAAAATTCGGGACCAATGGCATCACTCGATGACCTTTTCTATGCACATACGGTGATAGTGTTGCCATATCCAGATGCCGATGTTGAAAAAGTAAAAGTCATAGAGACGATGTATGAAACACTGGGTGCCGAAGTGGTGCAGATGACTCCTTCTGCACACGATGAGAGTGTGGCATATGTATCACACATATCACATATATCATCATATGCACTGGCTCTTACGGTGCTTAACAAGGAACGCAGTCAGGAAAATATAATGCATCTGGCGGGGGGAGG
This sequence comes from Flavobacteriales bacterium, assembly GCA_017537565.1. Lineage (GTDB taxonomy): Bacteria > Bacteroidota > Bacteroidia > Flavobacteriales > UBA1820 > Merdimorpha. The sequence continues at coordinate 1,986 of JAFYKQ010000102.1, read as the reverse complement.
TTTTGCGTCGACGGCTCGTCTTGCCAAAAGCTCGCCCGATATGTGGGTGCCTATATTCACAGAAAATCGCGAGGCAATAATAGATGTGCTGGACGAATACATAGAAAACGTGATACTGTTTAAACACGCCATAAAATCTGCCAATGCCGATGTGGTGCGTACTCTTATCACACAGGCAAACCGTGTGCGTGGTGTACTGGAAGAAAAAGAAAAGAAATCAAAAAACAAACGATAAAAATATAAAGCGATGAAGACATTTGATATAACTCCTATCAGCGAATGGGGATTGGGAAATGTGAATATCCCACTGGGAATAGCAGGGCCTTGTAGTGCCGAGACCGAAGACCAAGTGATGGAAACAGCCCGTGGGCTTATACATAGAAACATACACGTATATCGTGCAGGTGTATGGAAACCTCGTACACGTCCTGGAAGTTTTGAGGGTATGGGAGAGGAAGCTCTTAAATGGTTATCGAGAGTAAAAAAAGAATTGGGACTTAAGGTAGGTACCGAGGTTGCCAATGCAGAACACGTACGTCTGGCTCTTAAATATGATGTGGACGTGCTATGGATAGGTGCCCGTACTACTGCTAGCCCTTTTACTATGCAGGAACTAGCCGAAGCGTTGCGTGATACAGATAAAGTAGTACTGGTAAAAAATCCTATGAACCCAGACCTAGACCTGTGGATGGGAGCGATAGAACGCCTCAATGCTTGTGGTATAAAGAAACTGGGGGCTATACATCGCGGTTTTTCTTCGTATGCCAAGACCAAATACCGTAACGTGCCACAGTGGCAGATACCTATCGAGTTGCGTCGTCGTCATCCAGAATTACCTATCATATGTGACCCATCACATATATCTGGTTGTCGCGAACTGGTGATGCCTGTATCACAGATGGCACTTAACTTGCATTTTGATGGACTAATGATAGAGAGCCACTGCAACCCCGAATGTGCGTGGAGCGATGCTTCACAGCAATTGTTGCCAGATGCAGTTAAAAAGATGACCGAGGACCTTTATTTGCGTAAGGGTAGTGCCGATGGAGAAACGGCGGTTCAACTATCGGCTTTGCGTCAACAGATAGACGAGATAGATAACCAGATAATATCTATATTGGGTGCACGTATGAATGTGGCACAGCAGATAGGTGAAGTTAAAAAAGCAGCCAATCTGGCTATCCTTCAGAATACGCGTTGGAAAGACGTGCTTGCTAAAACAGTAGCCGATGGGCAGAAACAGAACCTTTCCGAAGTCTTTGTACGTGCGGTATTTGAAGCGATACATACAGAATCTATCGAACGCCAGAATGCTGTGATGAATGCAGATGAAAAATAATTTATAGATAGCAATGAAAAGTAGACGTAAGACCGTAAGCGTGATAGGTCCCAACCAAGCCAGATGCAATGTAGATGTATATAATTTTGGTTTGAGGCTTGGTGAGGCATTGGCAGAGGCTGGATATACTATCGTGTGTGGTGGTGTGTATGGCTTTATGGAGGCTGTGTGCAAGGGAGCTCATATGGCAGAAAACTACAGCTATGGTACGACGGTAGGTATTTTGGCTGGGAATGATAAAGAAGATGCCAACGAATATGTAGATATAGTGATACCTACTGGGTTGGGTTGGGCGCGTAACCAGTTAATAGTCAATGCTGCCGATATAGTTATAGCTGTGGCTGGTGGTGCAGGTACGCTTTCAGAAGTGGCGTATGCTTGGCAGGTGGATAAGCCTGTTATATGTTACACCGAATTTGAGGGCTGGGCACAGAAATTGGCAGGAGTACAGATGGACTCTCATAAAAAAACAGCTATGTTCCGTCCTGCATCTACACTGGAAGAGGTGATGAAAATCATTAAATATGGAGTGTAATGATAGATGAACTCTATAAAAAACGGCAGCCGCAGGCTGCCGATATTTTATGGGTAATAGTAGGTGTTTTAGTCGGTTGGTTTCCACACCCATTCCCCTTTGCGATTGATAT
>JAFYKQ010000101.1 GCA_017537565.1 Flavobacteriales bacterium | reverse complement strand
CCAATATCCTAAAACCAGCACTTTCTCGTGGAGAATTGCGTTCCATAGGTGCCACGACACTTAACGAATACCAGAAGTATTTTGAAAAAGACAAGGCTCTGGAGCGTCGTTTCCAGAAAGTACTCATAGAAGAACCAGATTTTGATTCTACGGTATCTATATTGCGAGGCATAAAGGAAAAATATGAGGCTCACCACCACATACGCATCAAGGACGACGCCATAATAAGTGCCGTAGAACTATCCACTCGCTACATTACAGACCGTTTCCTACCAGACAAGGCGATAGACCTCATAGACGAGGCAGCTTCTAGATTGCGTATGGAGATTAACTCCCGCCCCGAAGAACTCGACGAGCTTGACCGCCGTATAATGCAACTGGAGATAGAACAGGCCGCCATACGCCGTGAAAAAGACGAGACAAAACTAGCAGGCATAGCCACCGAACTGGCCAATCTGAAAGAATCTCGCTCACGCGTAGAGGCACAATGGCTCCTGGAGAAAAAGGTAGTAGAGGACATACAGAATACCCTTTCACACATAGAAGACCTCAAACTCCAATCAACAGAAGCCGAACGCAGTGCCGATTATGCTCGCGTAGCCGAGATACGCTACGGTTTATTAAAAGAAGCCCAAGACCACCTAGCCTCACTCAACTCACAACTTAAAGAAATGCAGGCAAACGGCACTGCTCTTATAAAAGAAGAGGTAGATAGCGAAGATATAGCCGAGGTCGTATCCAAATGGACAGGAATACCTGTACGCAAGATGTTGGCATCAGACAGGGAAAAACTACTACACCTGGAAGAAGAGCTACACCACCGCGTGATAGGCCAGGATAATGCTATCACCGCCATAGCCGACGCCGTACGACGTAGCCGAGCTGGGCTTCAAGACCCTCGCAAACCGATAGGTAGTTTTATGTTCCTAGGCACAACGGGTGTAGGTAAGACAGAATTGGCACGTGCATTGGCAGAATTTCTTTTTAATGACGAGAAAGCTATGGTACGTATAGATATGTCTGAATACCAGGAAAAACATTCGGTGAGTCGTCTGGTGGGAGCACCTCCTGGATATGTAGGCTATGACGAGGGCGGTCAGCTCACCGAAGCCGTACGCCGACACCCTTACAGCGTGGTACTTTTTGATGAGATAGAAAAAGCTCACCCAGACACATTTAACGTCCTGTTACAAGTCTTAGATGACGGCCGTCTTACAGACAACAAAGGTCGTACTGTAGACTTTAAGAACACCATCATCATCATGACATCAAATATGGGTTCACACCTTATAATGGACGCTTTACAGGGAGAGGAAAACCCCAGCAGTACGCTACTTGAAAAGACCAAAGAAAAAGTATTTGATATGCTTAAAAGCAGCATACGCCCAGAATTTCTCAACCGTATAGACGAGATAATAATGTTCTCGCCTCTATCACGCAATGATATAAAGGATATAGTACGATTGCAGATAAATGCTCTTTCATCTATGCTTGCAAAACGTGACATACACCTCACGGTAGATGAAAACGCAATAGAAGTACTGTGTGAGGAAGGTTATGACCCACAGTACGGTGCTCGCCCCATAAAACGTGTTATCCAGCGCGACCTTATGAATTCGCTATCCCGCTCTATTATTTCGGGAGAGATAGAACCTGCCTCACAGATAACCATAGGGGCAGAAAACGGCCAATTAACCTTTAAAAACAGCTAATCAATCTATAATTTTTAACACATCAGCCTCATTTTTCTTGCAGGAAATGAGGCTGTTTTGTTTAAATGTTGTACCTTTGCACTTTCCTTTTCGGGAAAGCATTATTTTAATGAAAATAAACCAAAAATAAATAAAAACCATTATGGCAAACACTCTACCGGCGCCTTTTACGCCACCCTACCAGTTGGACCCTCGCTTTGAGAAGAGCGTAGCATATTTTTCTATGGAATATGCCATAGACCAGAGTTTGAAGATTTATTCGGGAGGTCTAGGATTTTTGGCTGGTTCTCATATGCGTAGTGCTTACCAGTGCCGTCAAAACCTTATGGGTATAGGTATCCTTTGGAAAAACGGATACTATGACCAGAAACGTGCGGCAGACCAATCAATGGAAGTACGCTTTGAAGAAAAAATATACAAATTCCTGGTAGACACAGGAATAAAATTCACAGTAGATATCCACAACTCTCCTGTGTGGGTTAAGGCTTACTACCTGGACCCTAAAACATTTGGTACGGCTCCTATGTTCCTTCTATCGACAGACGTAGAAGAGAACGACTGGTTGGGTCGCAGTACTACATTCCGTTTGTATGACTCTGACCCTCAGGCCAAAATAGCTGCTTCTATCGTTCTAGGTCGCGGTGGTATAAAACTTCTGGAACACCTTAACTATATGCCAGAAATTATCCACCTTAACGAGGCTCACGCTGTGACAGCTGCTTTGGAACTTTATGAAAAGTATCAGGACGTAGAAGAAGTACGCAAACGCGTGGTATTTACGACTCACACACCAGAAGAAGCTGGTAACGAAAAACACCCTGTGGATATGCTTAACAACATGAGTTTTTTTGGTAACATACCACTAGAGGTAGCCAAAGAGATTTCTGGTGTAAAAGACGGTATCTTCAACCACTCACTTGCTGCCCTACGCCTTTCTCACCGTGCAAACGGCGTATCAAAACTACACGGCGAAGTTTCTCGTGAGATGTGGAAAGATTACGATGGCATAGCTCCTATCACTCACGTTACAAATGCACAGAACAAATCTTACTGGGCAGACTATATGCTAGAACAGGCTCGTGTTACAAACAACGACCTGATGCTTACAGCTCGTAAAAAATCACTTAAAAAGAGCCTTTTTGCTCACGTGGCAGACCAGTGCGGAACGATATTTGACCCACACGTACTTACGATAGTATGGTCACGTCGTTTTGCCGAATACAAACGTCCAGACCTTATCACTCGCGACATAAACCGCTTCCGTCGATTGATGGAAAACACAAAATACCCAGTACAGATAATATGGGCTGGTAAACCTTACCCTGGCGACCAAGGTGCTATCAATACTTTCAACAAATTGGTTGATATGTCAAAACAGTACAAGAATATGGCCGTGTTGGTAGGTTATGAATTGTGGCTTTCTCGTAAACTGAAACTGGGAGCAGATATATGGTTGAACAACCCACGTATCACTCGTGAGGCTTCGGGTACATCGGGTATGACAGCGGCGATGAACGGTGCTATCAACCTTTCTACAAATGACGGTTGGATGCCAGAATTTGCCAAGGACGGTTTCAACTCATTCATTATCCCTGCACAGGACCACAAACTTCCTACTTATGAGCAGGACATACGCGACATGGACAACCTTTATGATATCCTTGAAAACAAAGTGATACCTTTGTATTACGAAAACCACAAGGCTTGGATAGAGATGATGTTCAATTCGATGAATGACGTTACTCCATTCTTTGATTCTTCTCGTATGGTTACAGAATACTACGAAAAGATTTACAACGAATAATACATCACATCTCATAGATGCACGCCCGCCACACAAGTGGCGGGCGTTTTTTTTCATAATAATGAGAGTTAAGAAACGTTGGCCTTTTAAAATATATCCATACTTTTGCATATATAAAGTATAGACACATTTACAGTATGAATAAACCTATAATCATCGCCATAGACGGAGTATCGGGTAGCGGGAAAAGCACTATGGCCCGCACCCTTGCCGCCAAATACAACTTTATGTATGTAGATACAGGAGCTATGTATCGTGCCGTGACGTATTACGCAATAGAGAAAAAATACCTCACAGAAGAAACCCTACTTAAAAGCCAACTGATAGAAGACCTCGACAAGATTGATATATGTTTTGGGAAGGACGGCCATACTCTGCTCAACGGTGTAGATGTAGAGGACAAGATACGCGGCATAGAGGTTTCACAGGGAGTGAGCAAGATAGCTACCATTGCCGAGGTACGCAGTGCTATGGTTGACCAACAACGCAAGATGAGCCATAGCCACAGCGTCGTTATGGACGGTCGAGATATAGGCACGACAGTATTCCCAAATGCCGATATAAAACTATACGTCACCTCTTCACCCGAAGTAAGAGCACGTCGCCGTCACGCCGAACTGATGGCAAAAGGCGAGGTGGTAGATTATGACACCATTCTTAAAAACATCACCGAAAGAGACTACATAGACTCTTCCCGTGAGGTATCTCCGTTGGTAAAAGCAGCAGACGCGATAGAGATAGATAATTCGTCTATGAGTATAGACGAACAGAACGCTCTATTAAACAGTATCATAGAAAAACATCTGTCTTAAAGAACGCCTGTTATTAAAAACATTTTTTCCACAAATTTTATTTGGATAAAAGTTCTTTTTAAGAAACATTATTTATTAAATTTGCTCCTAAATTTTAAAAGAATAAAATTCAATTAAATTACACTTACACGATATGAAACAGTTTATTTTAAAGACTCTTTCTCTGGCTGTTATAGCAGTAGCTTTTACTAGCTGTAACGGTTGGAAAGAATTGGCCAAAGATTACTACACTGTGACTCCAGACCCACTGGAAGTAAACGGCGGTAAAGTATCTTTTGACATCAATGCACAGATACCTGCACAGGTATTCAAGAAGGCTTACGCCCTTAAAATCACTCCAGAACTAGTATATGGAGGTTCTTCAACTGCTCTACCTGCTGTTACTTACCAGGGAGAAAACTTCCCAGGAAACAACACAGTTATTCCTTACGACGAAGGTAAAGCTGTTACTTATTCTGCTTCTACTACCTACAAACCAGAAATGGAGAAATGCACACTAGTTGCACGTCTTACTGGTCTTAAAGGTAAAAAAGCCAAAGAACTAGGCACAATAGAACTAGCCAAAGGTGTTATCACTACAGCTCTTTCTGTAAAAGACGAATACCTTCCTAGCTATGCTCCATCAAATTTTGTACGTGACACTCATACATACCAGAGCGGTCTTGTTCACTTCCTTGTAAACTCTGCATATGTACGTCCTGCACAGCTTAAAACTCCTGGATACAAAGCTCTTTGCGACTTTGTTAAAATGGCAGTTAAAGACACTTCACTGGTTATCACAGGTGTAGAATTCATAGGTCACGCATCTCCAGAAGGTGAAGCTACTCTTAACGAAAACCTTTCTATAGACCGTGCCAAAGCGGTAGAAAAATACTTCGAGAAAGTTATAGAAAAAGCACAGGTAGCCGGTTGGGGTAACAGCGGTTTCTACACAGAAAAAGGTGAAGGTGCAGACTGGGACGGTTTCTTTGAATTGTTGGCAAACTCATCTATCGATGACAAAGAAATGATTAAACGTACCCTAGACGGCGAACCTCTTCTTTCTACAAAAGAAAGAACTCTTCAGAGCCTAGAAAGCACATACGGTGATATCCACGACAAGATTCTTCCAGAATTGCGTCGCACAGAAATACGTGTGAAATACACTATCAAAGGTCGCACAGACGAACAAATCCTTGCATTGGCTACAAAAGAACCAAACGTTCTTACTGCCAACGAACTTATCTATGCTGCCGAAGCTCTTGCAGCAGATGAAAACGAACAGATAGCTATCCTTAAAAACGCTATCAAGGTTTATCCTAACGACTACCGTGGTTACAACAACCTAGGTGTAGCTCTATGGGATAAAGGTGACCGTACGGCTGCTATTGCCGCATTTGGCGAAGCTGCTGCCAAAGCACAGAACGGCGTTACAGCCAACAACACTGCCGTATCAAAACTTGTAAAGGGTGATGTAGCTGCTGCCAAAGCCGCTCTTGCAAAATCTGATGCTGATGAAGCTGCTTACAACAAAGGAATCATCGCTATAATGGAAGGTGATTACAAGGGTGCTGCACAGAACATGAAAGACCTTCCTTCATATGACACTGCTCTTGCACAGGTGTTGGCTGGTGAAAACGCTGCTGCGATACAGACTCTTAATGCACTGGGCGAAGACGATGCACAGGTTCTATACCTTAAAGCGATAGCTTATGCTCGTGGCGGTCAGAACACAAAAGCCAAAGAAGCTCTTGCTAAAGCTGCTGCAATAGACCCAACATTGAGCGTTAAAGCACAGAACGACCTAGAATTCCGCAATCTTAAATAATAGAGAGAGACGGTACTCTTAAAGAGCGTCGCACCCAGCGGGGTGCGACGCTTTTTTTTATAGCACACATTATCCAGTTCCATAGACACTATTATCAAAATATGCCGTACCTTTGTCTCCTATGAAAATAGAGAACGAATATATAGCCAATATACGCCTAGCACTACCCGTGATGTTGGGGCAGAGTGCCAATGTCCTTACGGGACTAGTGGACAACTATATGTTGGCTCGTTTGGGTGGCAGCGAAGGCGAACTGGCTCTTTCTGCTGGTGCTACCGCTGGAGCTGTATTCATTCTAGTGCTGCTGGTAGGCACTGGTATTTCTTGTGGTATGACACCATTTGTAGCATTCTCACACGCCCAGAAAGACAGCAAAGAGATAGACCGTATCTTCCGTAATGGTTGGGTGATGAATGCCTGCATAGGTATCATATTTGCATTGCTACTATATGTGACAGCACCTCTTTTATCACACCCCGCACTAGGGCAAGTAGATGAAATAACATCATTGGCTATCCCCTACCTACGCATAGTAGGATTCTCGCTTATACCAGTGATGATATTCCAGAGCTATAAACAGACGATAGATGGTCTGGGAAACACTTGGATAGGAATGGTTGCCGTTTTATTATCCAACGTGGTGAACATAATAGCCAACTATGCACTCATATACGGCAACTGGGGATTTGAAAAGATGGGAGTAGAAGGAGCCGCTTGGGGGACATTTATATCTCGCGTGACTCTGGTAATGATAATGATATTTATCACTGCTTTCCATAACGACTTAAAACACTTTATAAAGATAAACATCTTCAAGGGCATATCGTGGAAACCCATACGCAAGATACTGGGCATAGGGATACCCACAGGTATGCAGATGCTATTTGAGATGGGAGTGTTCAGTGCCGCTGCACTGCTGGCTGGACGTTACGGACAGACGTATATGTCTGCTCATCAGATAGCTGCACAGGTTACAGGTCTTACATACACATTTGTTTCGGGAATGGCGGTAGCTGCCACCATACGCGTGAGCCACTATCTGGGCCTGGGAGACATTCCAGGCATACGTCGTGCATCGCGTTGTGCATATGTTATGGTATGTAGCCTTATGGGGTTGTTTGGTGTGTGTTATGTGATATTCAGCAGGGACATACCTGCATTCTTTTTTGATGATAGCAGTGCTGTTGTAGCTATCACTGCACCACTGTTTATATATGCCGCCATATTTGAGCTATTTGACGGGATACAGGTCGTAAGCCAAGGTGCATTGCGAGGTCTCCAAGACGTAAAGATACCCACTCTTATCACCGCAGCTGGATATTGGGCGGTAGCATTTCCTCTGGCTGTGATACTTGGAGTGTGGTATGACATGAAAACAGAAGGCATATGGATAGGTCTTGCTTCGGGGTTGATTTTTTGTGCAATAATGCTTACCTTGCGACTTGTAAAGATGATGCGTCATCAAGAAGTTAAAAACAAGTAAAACAACACATTAGATATGGATTTACCTAAATTTCTCATAGGAGATAACACACGTTGTGATGATGCTATATTCATCATTCACACCGAATACCCTCGTTTTGTAATAGACCTGGTAACCGAGGACGTAGAATGGTTGGAAGACGTGAGTGAAGAAGACCCTGCTATTCTGGCAGAAGAATCTGAACGTCTTTTTGCCGAGGCTGCCGCATTTTACGACAGCGAAATAGAACGTATAGAAAAAGAATTGTAAAACTTCGTAAAAAGATAAAGATATGAGCCTAGAAGCACAAGTAATGGAGCGTATGAAAGAGGCTATGAAAGCCAAAGATAAAGTGGCACTGGAATCATTGCGTGCCATAAAATCTGCCCTACTGTTAGAAAAGACATCGGGAGCGGGAGGAGAAATCACCGCCGAAGGAGAAATAAAACTACTCCAAAAACTGGTTAAACAACGCAAAGACGCCGCTGCTATATACACAGAACAGAACCGTGCAGACCTTGCCGAGGCAGAACTGGCACAGGTGGCTGTCATAGAGAAATTCCTCCCAGAACAGATGTCGGCAGAAGAACTGGAAAGCGAGATTGAAAAAATCATAGCACAGGTAGGAGCATCTTCTCCAGCCGATATGGGTCGCGTGATGGGTGTTGCTTCCAAAGCATTGGCTGGTAAAGCCGAAGGTAAAGCGATAGCCGAAACGGTTAAAAGACTATTAGCTCGTTAAGGAACCCCCTTAAATTTAAGCTAAAAAAGTTATAATTCTGTCTTTTATCTTAAAGTTGTTGGCTATGTGGGATTTATTCCCTAAACTTGCAACTTGAAATAAAAAGCATATCATTATATAGAATTATTTATGTTTAAGAAAACACTGGTACTACTCACTGCTGTGGCACTATTTACTAGTTGCCTTAAAGAAGTGAGCAAATATGAACAGCAGGAACATACAGATAAGGTAAACGCACAGGGTATAGAGCTTTATATGCGTACACATAAAGTCGTTGATTCACAGTATGGTCCTATTATAGAAGTTGCAAAAGACGGTGACCCCGACAACCTATGGGAGACCCGTCGTACGAGTCCTGTTACGTCTACCACTCCATATGCAGACCTTATAGGACACGCCTTTAAGGACACGTCTATGGTAAAGGTTGTAGAGCCATCGGGAGATACGGTAAGCCGCCCTACTGGCATATGGATATACGTCCACAACGAAGGCTATTATAACAAGTTCCCAAAAGATTCCAGTGCTGTACTAGTTAAATACACAGGCTATCTGTTAGATGATGAACCATTTGACATACAGCCTACTGGTGCTACATTCCACCTTAATGGTTCTACCATTACTGGTTTCAGTGCTGGTATGAAATATTTCCAGCCAGGACATCTGGAAGAAGTTAAATATGAGGGGTCAGACAAGACTTATATGTCTTATGAACACGGCGGTACAGGACTTCTTATCATTCCATCAAAATTTGCTTATGGAGATGAAGTATCTGGTTCTATCCCACCAAACTCTGTACTGGTGTTTAACATAAATCTACTATCCATAGCAGACTATCTGGAAGAAGGCGAAGAGTTTGAAAAAGGTATGACATTGGTACACAACTGTTCTCTTACAAAATGGGTGCAGATGCTTCCATTGTCTTCATACAAAGCCCCTAAAAAATAGTACAATATGACAAAATCTGTGCAGGATTTTTACAAATACAGCAGAAAGACATTATCATTGCTCGTGGCAATGATAATGTTTTTTCTGGCATTCTCCTGCCAGAAGAGCCCCACTATATCATCTTTTCAAAACGAAGAAGACGATAGACTGATAGCCGATTTTATAGCTACACACGCCCTTTCACCATCGGGAGAGATAGTTACTGAAGGACAAACGGGTTCTATTCCTCTTTCAGATACCGTTACACGAGTAGGTGAAATACACATCGTTCCCCTAAAACAAGGAACGGGAGTAACTCCAAGCACGAAAGACCGCGTAGATGTAACATACCGCGGATATTTTCTTCACAACCTGAATCTTTTTGAAGAAAAACGCGAGATAGAAAAAGTATGGATCTCTGGTGCGATAGAAGGCATACAAAAAGCCCTCATGGCAATGAAAACACCCAGCGATAGTGATAATGCAGCGAGCAAGGCTTGGATAATAATTCCATCTAGATTGGGTTGGGGAGCAGATGAAATGACCTCTCCTGTGGTACCGGCCAACACCAGTCTGTTATACTATATGGAACTACACTCGATAAGCACCATCGATAACAAATAACACGTTATTTCATTTCTTTATGTAAAACCCCAGCAGAGAGCATCGGGGGGCATAAAATTATGCCAAAAAAATTTGGCAGTATCAATCCATTATCCTATTTTTGTCCTAGACAGGAAGTAGTGTACGTAATATATGGAAAATTATCTCCAAATAATTGATAAACTGATAACATCGGTACGCATTATAAGAGAGCATAGCCGCGTATTACGTGACGAAAACCGTAAACTTAAGCAGGAATTTGAAACCTTAAAAGAGGAGAACAAAGGATTGGTTGAGTCTTTGAAAGAAAAGGAAGAAGAATTGCGTATGGCTCGTTTGGCACAGGGTGTAAAGGACCCCAAACAAAACGCCGCCCTCAAAGCACAGATACAACGTATGATACGCGATATAGATAAGAGCATTGCTCTGCTGTCAGACGCACAACAACGCTAAAAGAGAGGAACAGGACGCACATTATAAAAATAGTAAAGGGTACATATATATGGCAACAGAAAATAAAGATGAGCTGAAAATCAATGTTTTCATAGCCGATGAAAAGTTCCAGATATGTATCCCTAGGGACGAATCCCAATCTGACGAAGAACACATTATCCGTAGTTCTGTAGATGAGATAAATGGTGCTATAAGAGAACTCAAAAAAGACAATCCCCGTACGACTACCACACGGGCATTGGCAGCGGTAGCTCTCCAATTGGCACAGGACTATGAGAAGGACATTCGACAATATGGTGATGCTTTGAAGGATAAGATAAACACCCTTCACAGCGAAATCATAGACGAACTCTCTATCATAAAAGAAGAAAAAAAAGAGAATTAAAAGGAAAGTTAAACACATATTCCTGCATAAGTTCTAGGTATATTTGAGTAAATTCAACACGACGTTTCATACGGAAACAGGTTGATGCTGCAAAGACGGAGTGCACTCTCATCATAGAGAGTACTTTTAGAGATAAAAGACATTGCATTGTTCTGACCATCATCACGGTTCTAATTCCTGGTCATACCGGAATTTACTTTCAACTACATAGACGGACTTATGCAGGTTTTTTATACACTTACATTATGAACTGGATTATATATGTGGCGGTAGGCATAGCGGCAGGAATCATTGCAGCGGTGGCTATGATGTTTGCAAATCGTCGTCGCCTTACCAAAGAAAACGCTCGCCTGGTGAGCGAAGCCAAAAAAGAAGCAGAAACACTCCTACGCGAGGCCCGCATAGAAGCCGAATCTCTTAAAAAGGATAAAATCCTCCAAGCCAAAGAGAAATTCATAGAACTTAAGGCCGAACACGAAAAAATCATCAACCAGAAAAACCGCAAGATAGCCGAAAGCGAACAACGTGCATCACAGAAAGAAGCCCGTCTATCCCAGATGCTGGAAGAACAGAAAAAGAAAGAACGCCAGCTAGAAACCGGTATTACAGAAAACGAAAAACTATCTGAAAAACTTACTAAAAAGAACGAAGAACTAGAACGTCTTCATTCTAGCCAAGTAGAAAAACTGGAAGAAATATCTGGATATTCTGCCGAAAAAGCCAAAGAAGAGCTATTTGACATTCTCAAGAGCGAAGCCCGTGCGGGAGCTATGAGCTATATTCAGGAAACTATAGAAGAAGCCAAACTGACAGCCAAAAACGAAGCCAAAAAGATAGTAATACAGACTATTCAACGCACGGCAACGGAAGACGCGATAGAGAATAGCGTTTCGGTATTTAACATAGAATCAGACGATATAAAGGGTCGTATCATAGGCCGTGAAGGTCGCAACATACGTGCATTGGAAGCGGCTACTGGTGTGGAAATAATAGTAGATGACACCCCAGAGGCTATCATACTTTCTTGTTTTGACCCTGTACGCCGTGAAATAGCACGTCTTTCTCTCCACAAACTGGTTACAGATGGTCGTATCCACCCTGCCCGTATAGAAGAAGTGGTAGCCAAAACCCGCAAACAGGTAGAGGACGAAATCATCGCTACGGGTAAAAAGACGACGATAGATTTGGGTATTCACGGGCTACACCCAGAACTTATCAAGGTGATAGGACGTATGAAATACCGTTCTTCATATGGACAGAACCTGTTGCAACACTCTCGCGAGGTAGCCAATCTGGCTGGAACGATGGCTGCAGAATTGGGTCTTAACGCCAAACTGGCCAAACGTGCCGGCCTGCTTCACGACATAGGTAAGGTGCCAGACAGCGAGAGCGAGACTCCACACGCTATACTGGGTATGGAATGGGCAGAAAAATATGGTGAACACCCAGACGTATGTAACTCGATAGGTTCTCACCACGACGAAATGGAGATGAAGACTCTTATAGCTCCTATTATTCAGGTGTGTGACGCGATATCGGGAGCTCGTCCTGGAGCACGTCGTCAGGTGGTGGAAAGCTACTTGCAACGCCTACGAGAACTGGAAGAAATGGCATTGGGATTTGACGGTGTGGTAAAAGCGTTTGCTATACAGGCGGGTCGTGAATTGCGTGTGATAGTAGAATCAGACAAGGTTTCAGACCAACGTGCTGCCGAAATTTCATTTGAAATTTCACAGAAGATACAGAACGAGATGACATATCCAGGTCAGGTACGTGTGATAGTCATCCGCGAGACCCGTGCAGTGAACGTAGCAAAATAATTTTATAGATACTCACAAAAAAACGCCCGCCGTTGGCGGGCGTTTTTTTTATCCATAGACAAAAGTTAAAACCAATCTTTTTACCCATCTATACGACTTTTATAAAGAAAAAAAAGAGTATTTTTACAGCTATCATATATCACATATAAATTAACGATGAATAAAAATACATTTTACACACTGTTATTATTTTTTATACTCGTATGCGGGGCAAATGCACAAGAAGTCTCGTCAAACGAGATAGTAAAAACAATACTTTCTCCTTCACGCAAGTCATCCCCTATCACCGTTGTTGCACATCGTGGCGACTGGCGTCATTTTCCCGAAAACTCACTTAAAGGAATAGAGAGCGCCATCGAAAAAGGCATTGACGTGATAGAAATAGACCTGGCAATGACTAGCGACAGCGTGCTGGTATTGATGCACGACCGCACAGTGGACCGCACCACCAACGGCAAAGGACGAGTAGATAGTTACACGCTGGACTCTATACGTACACTACGACTTAAAAATGGTTGGGGAGGATTGAGTCATTACGGCATACCTACACTGGAGGAAGTTCTCAATCTGGTAAAGGGACGTGTGGTTATAAACATAGACAAGGGTTTTGATTATTTCCCACAGGTATATGCATTGACCGAAAAAACAGGTACCACATCTCAAATAATCATCAAGAGTGGATATCCCTATAAAAAAGTAAAAGCAGTACTGGACACCCAGACAGGCGGCAAGATGATTTATATGCCTATTATCAATATCCTCAAGGAGGGACAGGAAGAAATGCTAGACGAATATCTTAAAAATATGCCTTGTGCAGCATATGAGATAGTATTTCCTCAACTCACCCCAAAAGTAAATGAGACTTATGCCAAAATCATAGCATCGGGAGGACGTGTATGGGTAAACACCCTATGGAATAGTTTGTGTGCTGGTATGACAGATGACGCTGCAGCCGATGACCGTAGCATATATGACAAACATCTGGAAATGGGAGCTACCATCATACAGACAGACCGCCCCGAAATGCTCATACAACACCTCAAAAGTAAAAAACTACATCGCTAATCACACTACTCCACCATATGGAAACACTTAACTCCATCATATCCTCTGCCAATGATTTTATATGGACATATATCGTCATAGGGCTACTATGTCTAGCAGGACTATACTTTACTATTCGCACACGTTTTGTGCAGTTGAGCCTAGGGGAGATGTTCCACCTATTGGGGGACAGTAATGCCAAAAGTTCAAAAGGCAAAAACATTTCTTCATTCCAAGCATTCTGTGTATCACTGGCATCACACGTGGGTGTAGGAAATCTATCGGGTGTGGCGATAGCAATAGCAGTAGGAGGTCCTGCCGCTGTATTCTGGATGTGGGCTATTGCCGTGATAGGAGCTGCTTCATCATTTGCCGAATGTACACTGGCACAGGTATATAAACAAAAATCCAAAGATTCATTTATAGGAGGACCTGCATACTATATGTTATATGGCGTGGGCCGCAGATGGATGGGAGTACTTTTTGCTGTGCTTATATCGATAACATTTGGATTTGCATATAATTCTGTGCAGTCAAACACCGTAAGTTCTGCATTGGAACATTCATTTGGATTTGAACCTTGGGTAGTAGGTATGATACTGGCTATCATCACCCTTACAGTCATATTTGGTGGCATACATCGCATAGCTCGTATATCTTCACTTATAGTACCTGTGATGGCATTGCTATACATAGCGGTGGCAGTATACATAGTAGCCAGCAATATAACGATGTTCCCAGATGTTATAAGTGAGATATTTTCAGGTGCATTTGGCGCAGAACAATTTGCAGGAGGAGCATTGGGAGCTGGAGTGATGCAGGGTATACGTCGAGGGCTTTTCTCCAACGAAGCTGGTGAAGGTTCCACACCAAATGCCGCAGCTACAGCTATCGTGTCCCACCCAGTAAAACAAGGTCTTATACAGGCATTGGGAGTATTTACAGATACACTGCTTATATGCTCTTGCACTGCATTTATAATACTGGTAGCCGATGTGCCATTAGACGGGTCTGTTACAGGCATACAACTCACACAGATAGCCATAGACAAATATATGGGTGGTGTAGGTCATATTTTTATAACACTGTGCATATTGATGTTTGCATTCAGTTCTATAATAGGCAACTATTACTATGGTGAAGCCAATATCAAATTCATAAGCTCACGCCCTGTTTATCTCACCATCTATCGTGTAGCGGTAGGAGCGATGGTATTTTTGGGTAGTATATTGACACTTGATTTGGCTTGGGGACTAGCAGATATCACTATGGCACTTATGACAACGGTAAATCTGGCTGCCATACTCATACTATCTCGTATAGTATTTGTAGTGCTTAAAGACTATCGCAAACAGAAAAAAAATGGCGTGAAGGACCCTACATTCTCTACCCGCACCCTTACAGATGCTGGCATAAATACACGCGGCATACACTGGGACGAGATAGAAAAATAAAGAAATATGGTTAATTTGTCGTTAAACATATTATATAAACATATAAAGAAAATTTTTAAGCGTATATTTGACTTACAGAACATTAAATTTTAAGACAAATGAAGAAAATACTTATTGTCGTTATGTGTTTGGCATTCATAAGTGCAAACGCTCAAGATAAAAAATGGACATTCCGTGCAGATGTAGGATTGAGCCTTTCCAAAGTAACAACACAGGTAGATAACAGTTCCAGTGCAGGTGTAGTGGTATTCCTAGGCGGACAATACCAGATAAATGACTACATAGGATTGCAGTCTGGTGTGCAGTATGGACACACTCCTGTCAAATTCAAATATGTTGATTTTTCCACTACATCACCTTCTACCTATGACTACAAGGTAAATTATCACCGTTTGAGCATACCGGTGCTGGTAAAAGGCTATCTGATGCCTACCAATAAACTAGGTCTTAATCTCTTTGCTGGGCCACAGGTAGATTTTGCACTTAAAGAAGACGGCTCGACCAATGGCTATGCCGCCGATTTTGACGAGGTTACACGCGGCGTAACACTATCTGGTGTGATAGGTGTGGGATATGACTTTAAGTGCGGGTTGGCATTGTCATTATCACAGACATTTGGCTTTACGGGAGTAAACAAACCTATTGACGGTAAATATCCTGCCAATTTCCCTAGCACATCAAAACTCAACTACCTATCATTACGCGTAGGTTGGAGATTTTAGTTCATAAAACATTTAGCATAAAAAAGCGGCACCCTGTGGGTGCCGCTTTTTTACATCATTCATATTTCCAGTCTAGATACTGAAGAAACTATCTGCAAACTCCATCTTGTCAAAAGCCTGCAAATCATTTATTCCTTCGCCTACACCTATGTATTTTACAGGTACACGCAACTGGTCTGATATACCTATCACCACACCACCTTTGGCCGTGCCGTCCAGTTTGGTTATCGCCAGCGAAGTAACTTCCGTAACAGCCGAGAACTGTTTGGCCTGTTCAAAGGCATTCTGTCCAGTACTTCCGTCCAAAACCAACATCACCTCGTGAGGAGCATCTGGTATTACTTTCTGCATCACACGTTTAATCTTGGACAATTCGGCCATAAGATTTACCTTATTGTGCAGTCGTCCAGCCGTGTCTATTATCACCACATCTGCTCCCTGTGCCTTACCCGATGTAACCGCATCAAATGCCACCGATGCTGGGTCTGCACCCATCTGTTGGCTCACCATTGGAACTCCCGAACGTTCTGCCCATACACGCAACTGGTCTATCGCCGCCGCACGGAACGTATCGGCTGCACCTAGCACCACTTTATATCCGCGAGACGTAAATTGCGAAGCCAGCTTTCCTATCGTCGTCGTCTTACCAGCACCATTGACACCCACCACCATTATAACGTGAGGATTATCTCCGTGACGAGATATAGTAAAGTTCACATTGCCGTCGTTGTCATTTTCTGCCAGTAGTCCAGACACCTCCTCTCTCAATATCCTGCCCAGTTCATCACTACCCAGATATTTATCTCTTTTTACGCGTTCCTTGATACGATCTATGATTTTAAGCGTCGTATCTATCCCTACGTCTGACGAGATAAGAGCCATTTCCAGTTCGTCCAGCGTATCGTCATCTATCTCGTCTTTGGCAGCCACAAAACGTTTAATCTTATCATAGAACGAAGTCTTGGACTTTTCCAGTCCTCTATCCAGCGTGCGTTTCTGTTCGGCCTCCTTCTGGGCTACCTCTTCTTTTGTAGCCGAAGGACGAGATGATGAAAATAATTTTCCGAAAAATCCCATAATTACATCGGTTTTTATTTATCCTTTATGTACGACAAAAAGTCGCCCGTTTCAACCAAGCGACTTTTGTATCTTTTACCTACGACCCTACACATAGCGAGCCGCAGATTTTATCGTTCACTGCTTCGACTACTTTTCTTTCAACCAAGCGTCTACTTCATCACCGTTCATTACTTTTTCTACAAAAGTATATGCTCCTGTTTTAGGAGATTTGACCATCTTTATAGCTTTGGTCAATTTCTTGGTGGAAGTTTGCAGCGTTGCTACTACTTTCTTTGCCATTTTATTCTAATGAGGTTTAAGGTTTACCTTATTTTATTTCTTTGTGGATAGTGTAACGTCTGAGTATTGGGTTGTATTTTTTAAGCTCTAGACGGTCAGGCGTATTCTTTTTATTTTTTGTAGTTATATAACGAGATGTACCTGGCATACCTGAATTTTTATGTTCGGTGCACTCCAATATAACCTGTACGCGGTTACCTTTTGCTTTCTTAGCCATTTTCTTGTCTTGTTAAACTGTTTCTAAAATTATTTACCTACTCTTATCTTGTGAAAAAAGATGGATTATTTGATAAATCCGTTTTTCTCAACGTCCAAAAGTACCTGGTAAATACCTTTTTTGTCGATAGTTTTAAGTGCCTTTGCACATACTTTAAGGGTAATCCATCTACCCTCTTCTGGGATGTAAAAACGTTTCTTCTTCAGATTGAGGTTAAATCTACGCTTTGTTTTGTTCATAGCGTGAGAAACATTGTTCCCTTTTATAGCCGTTTTACCGGTAAGATCACAAATCTTTGACATTTTTTTATATTGACTTTTTGTTTATTTTATATGCTCGATTGCAGAGTGCAAAGTAACGAATTATTTGTCACATAGGCAACCCTATTAAAAAATTTATTCAGCTTTTTTTACAGCTTTTTTACACAAGGCGTTTTCCCCCACCAAAAGACTCATAATCAGGCAATTCTCTCATATAATAAAATCTTTTTTCCTCCCTATCCACCACAGCATACACCGTTTTCACCCCATTTGTAAGGCAGATAATCCTTCCGCCGAGGCTCATATGATACTCCACCGCCTGGTCCATCACCTCCTGTGTGATAGGGACAGTAGCTGCCTTGCATTCCACTATGATATCTGGCTTCATATCGCGGGAATAAAAGACTATATCTGCTCTACGAGCACAGCCATTGAGCATCAGTGATTTTTCTACCGCCATACGACAACGTGGATAACCAAGAGTATATATAAGGAAATGGAGAAAGTGTTGCCTCACCCACTCTTCGGGAGTAAGAGCCACATAGCGGCGGCGTACCACATCATACACCTGCACCGTATCCCCTACCCTACGCAAGCGAAGATCTGCCTCTGGCAAATTCAGTCTCTCCATCTCCCTTCTACAAGTCTTTCTAGCACAGCGACTTGATAACCTCCATTATTTCTACACCCAGACTATCGGCTTCGTCCTGTGTTTTGGCCTCGGTATAGATACGAATGATAGGTTCTGTGTTACTCTTACGTAGATGCACCCAAGATTCTGCAAAATCTATCTTGACGCCATCTATATCACTCACACGTTCTGCTGCATATTTTTCTTTCATCTTTGCCAGTATAAGATCCACATCTATTTCTGGTGTAAGAGAAACCTTTGCCTTGCTCATAAAATATACTGGAAGTTCTTTTTTAAGTTCAGACATTTTTATCTTCTTGTGAGCCAAATGTGAAAGGAACAATGCCACACCCACCAACGCATCACGACCATAGTGTGATTCTGGATAGATGACACCTCCGTTGCCTTCACCTCCTATCACGCAGCCGTTCTTCTTCATAAGCGTAACCACGTTTACCTCTCCCACAGCCGATGCCTCATATGTACAACCGTGAGCCGCCGCCACATCGGCCAATGCACGCGATGAAGACATATTGCTCACCGTAGAACCTGGCGTATGAGACAACACATAGTCTGCCACTGCCACCAGTGTATACTCCTCACCAAACATCTCTCCCGTCTCGTCCATAAAGGCCAGTCTATCCACGTCTGGGTCAACAACTATACCCATATCGGCTCCTTCTTCTGCTATTACAGATGCTATCCCTGTCAAGTTCTCTTTAAGAGGTTCTGGATTGTGAGCAAAGTGTCCATTTGCCTTGCCATTTAAGACCTTAACCTTCTTCACTCCCAATGCTTCCAACATAGCTGGGATAGCCATTCCTCCTGTAGAATTGATACCGTCCACCACCACTTCAAAATCGGCAGCCGCTATCGCTTCCTTATCTACCAACGCTAGGTCTAGAACCTTTTTAACGTGCTCTTCTATCGATTTATCAAAATATGTCACTTCGCCTAGCGAGTCAACATCTGCATACTCATATTCGTCTGCAGCGGCTATACGCAATACTTCTGCTCCTTGTTTGGCGTCCAAGAACTCACCTGCACTAGTAAGAAGTTTAAGTGCATTCCACTGTTTAGGATTATGGCTGGCAGTAAGTATGATACCTCCGTCTGCAGCAAAGTGCGTAACCATAAGCTCTACCGTAGGTGTTGTAGATAATCCCAAATCTATCACATCCACACCCATACCTTGAAGTGATGCCACAACCAACGATTGCACCATCTGTCCAGATATACGAGCGTCTCGCCCCACTACCACTTTAAGACGTTCCTCTTTTCCTTTATTTTCACTTTTTAACCAAGTAGCATATGCCGATGCAAATTTTACTGCATCTAGCGGAGTAAGGTTGTCTCCCACCTCTCCGCCTATCGTTCCGCGGAAACCCGATATAGATTTAATAAGTGCCATAAATCAAGTATTTACGTTAATCATTAATTTTTATTCATAATATTCATATTCGCGTTTTGTCTCCTGCAGTCTACCCTGCATAAAGATAGTCTCGCGACGTGTCCAGTTACCCTCCTTATCACTATCATAATAGCGGAAATCCTGATATGTAGATTCTTTAAGAAAATTATCCTTGGTTTCTATCTGTGATATATCTCCTGCATCGTTATATCTATACAGCGTTTCTATATCATCACTATAACCACCAGACTGTATGTTTTTACTGCTCGTTTTACGACCTTTGGCATCATACGTATATATCATCTCACTCATCTTGTTGCCATCTGCGTCCTTGTTTATTTCTTTAAGAACATTGCCATCTTTATCATACTCAAAGAAAGTAGCCACTTCTATTTTTTCCTCACCAGCACTTATCGACGTGACAGAAGTAAGCTGTCCCACAGCCGAATAACGATGTATAAGCGTACGCACCAGCTTATCATCTTGATACATTTCAATCATCGTCAAAACACCGTCCTTGTCATAAAGACACTTATGCTGTGTAGTAGAGTTTTGATTGGTCAAAAACATTTCTGTAACATACCCCACTTCATTAAATTTATACACGCGGGTAATGTCATATTTTTCATCTCCTGAACTATCTGCCACGGCAAATCTTTCGGCATCGGGCATATTACGCACCATTTCATTTATCTGTTTTACTCGCCCTTTTACGTTATAGTTTTCCAAATCTGTCTTTACACTTACCACTTCACCACACGAGATGAACATAAGTCCAAACAACAGTACCAAAACCAATCCAAATTTTTTCATCTTAATATCTTTTAATTTTATCATAAATTCATCATTGAGTATATAAGTTCTTTATATATATCATACACAGGGACTTGTGCAGCTCCCACACCCTTTCCCATAAGATCCACACGACGCAATACATCTATCGCTCTTACACACTGTTTCAAATTATAATACTGTCCCGCCGTCTGGTAATCCTTAACCACAAAAGGCGGCACACCTATCTCCCGAGCAAGACCAGCAGGTGTACGGTCTGCACAGTTGTGATACAGTATCATCTTGGTAAAAAAACCGTAAAGTATAGCTACCGTTGCGATAGGCGAAGCGTCCTTGGACGTCGAGAAATACTGTGCTATACGCATAGCCTTGACAGCATCACGGGTAGCTATGGCGCGCTGGAATTCAAAATTATTAAAATCACGCGATATACCTATGTATTTCTCCACCAGTTCTGGTGTGAGCGTGCTGCCCGCCGGCATAACCAACGACACTTTTTTCATCTCCTGCGCTATACGCGAGAGGTCTGTACCAAGGCTTTCCATAATCATCATCACCGCCTTTTGAGTAAGACCTATACCGTACTGTTCCAGATTTTCCTTTATAAAGAGTGGCAATGTGTTCTCATACACCTTTTTACTCTCATACACCACTCCGTTTTTAAGGATAGATTTATATACCGATTTACGGGCGTCCATCTTTTTACCCTTGTAACACAATACGAGCACCGTCATAGGCGATGGAGAAGCCACATATCCTGCCAGTTTATCTATCTGTGCATCAAGTGCCTGTGCTTCTCTCACTATAACCACCTGGCGGTCTGCCCCCATAGGGAATCGCTGTGCAGTATCTACCACATCGGTAATGCTGGTAGTAGAGCCATACAACACTACTTGGTTAAAGGCTCGCTCTTCTTCTGTAAGTAGATTTTCCTCGGCATATCCCGCCAGCAAGTCTATATAATAAGGCTCCTCACCCATAAAAAGATATATAGGCATAGGAGCATTTTTTATACTCTTCTCTACTTCGGCTATCTGTGTGAACTGCGGCATCTACTATCCTATACTTTTATCCTTATCCCAAATAGATAAATAATCTGTTACACGTTTCATAAACACTCCTGCCGCCCCGCCATCTATCACACGATGGTCATAGGACATACTAAGATATGTTTTTTCTCTTACAGCCACCACGTCTATTCCATCTACACTTATCACCGCAGGCACTTTTTCTATCGTTCCTATGGCTAGT
>JAFYKQ010000100.1 GCA_017537565.1 Flavobacteriales bacterium | reverse complement strand
CGTCTGACCTGCCTCTATAAAAATAGCCGATGGTCTTACATCACCTGCCTCATATATATCCCTCAGGTTACTGGTAGGAGTATTAAATCCCCAACCATACATACCTCTTATGCCTTGTGTCTCGGTAAAACCACCTATAGCCGTGGCAGGAGTAAGACCACGGCACTGCACCTCAAATATAGACCCCGAAGTATTTTCTCCCGTCTCTCTCCATATATCCTCATAGGGAGTAGATAGACTATACACACCCTGTGATATAACACTACGGGCATCACGTGCTGCCTCTTCCCAACGTCCACCATAGAGAAAGACTTTGGCACGTAGGGCGAGTGCTGCTCCGCTGGTTGCACGTCCCAATTCCTGCTCTGGTATCTGGGAGAGTGATGGAAGATATTCAATAGCTGTACCCAGATCTGACAATATATGCTCATATACCTGTGATGATGTGGCACGGGTACGGGATATCTTCTGCTGTTCTTCATCATTAGGATCTGGCACAAATGTTATAAGAGGAACCCCACCGAAACAACGCCATAGATTCCAATAAAAATATGCCCTTAAAAAACTGGCCTCTCCCACCAGACGTCGTTTTTTAGCCTCGTCTATATCTAGAGTAGGGATAGTAGTTATAGCATAATTGGCACGTATGATACCTATGTAGTTGGCCTCCCACACATTATCAAACGATATGGCAGTCGCATCAAATGTAAAGTTATCCAGTTCCAGTTTATCGGTACCGGTATCCCCAGGTGTCGAGCCTTTTGATGCATCATCAGACGTTATAGAGGCTACTCCTATCCACGGGAAACCGTGCATATTGGTCTGTAAAAGAGCATTGTAAACAGCGTTTACTAGTGCAGTAGGAGCATCTGGTGTAGAGGAAAAATAGTCTTCGGGGCTCATCTGTGAATAAGGTGGCACATCTAGGAATGAACTGGAACAACCCCATATTCCCAATCCCACACCCATACACACTATGATTTTCACAATATTCTGTTTCATATCGTTAAAAATTAATGTTCATACCCAACATATAAGACGATACCTGTGGATAAGAGTCCACGTCCACTCCCGAATTAAGCGTACCGGCAGGAAGTTGTGCCGAATACCCTGTATATGCTTTTAACACCAGCGGATTGAGTGCTGTAAGATATATCCTCATACGTTTTATGTGAATACGCGATGATAAGTTTTCGGGGATAGTAAAACCTACGGTGAGACTGTTTACTTTTAAGTATTTACCATCGGTAATGTAAAAGTCACTTGCAAGTGGAACTACGTTTGATGCACGAGGAATGGAAGTATCTGTATGTCCCACCCTCCAACGATTACGCAAACTGTACTGTATGTTTTCGTTACCATAACGCTGTGCCATATTTCCATTGAAGATTTTGTTGCCAAACACCCCATATAACTCCACCGCAAAATCCCAAGAACCACATTCCATAGACATATTAAGCCCCATAGACCACGGTGCCACATATGCCCCTGGACAATAACGGTCTTCGTCATTAAGGACACCATCGGCCTTGCGGTCCACATAACGCAAGTCTCCCACACGGGTGCCTTCTCTCACTGGTTTTCCAGATGCTTTCCACTCGTCCAGTTCTTCCTGCGTACGGAATATACCATCTGTCTCATATACCCAGAATGCTCCCACAGGTAGTCCCTGCTGTGTACGGGTAGTCATCTGTCCATTTCCTAATGCTCCACTTACTATGGGAAGACCTCCCTCTATGGCCGTTATCTGGTTGTCATTATAGGTGAGGTTATATGACACGTTATAAGAAAAAGTCCCACGCCCCGTTCCTTTATAACCTATGGTAAATTCTACACCACGGTTACGTATATCGGCTTTGTTGGTGAGGAATGCTCCGTCTGGGTCACCAAAGACAGCATCTACTGGAGCATAGATAAGAGCATCACTCGTTTTTTTTATGTAACAGTCTATACTACCCCACAGTCGCTGTGCAAAAAATCCAAAATCTACACCCACGTTCCATTCGCTGGTCTTCTCCCAATGAAGGTCTGGGTCTTTCACATCGGTTACAGTAGCACCGGGTATGATATACTGGTCGCTACCCTGCACATAGTTAAGACCACTGGTTATGGTATAGAGAAACGCATCGTTTCCTATATTATCATTACCCAACATACCCCACGATGCACGTATTTTAAAGTCTGATATGGTATTGCTCCCTCTCATAAAAGGTTCCTGTGATAACCTCCAAGCGAGTCCTACCGATGGAAATGTAGCCCATTGATTACCATCTGGAAAACGAGATGACCCGTCCAGTCGCCCTGTGAGAGTAAGCAGATACCTGTCGTCCCAGCTATAAAAAAACCGAGCTATATATGAGGTACGATTCATCTTGGAATGAGATGAGGAATTGGTAGCGGTAGAGACATCACCTATATCCAGCGTCCAGTAGTTTTCCTGTGGCGGTACATTCTGGCGGCTGGCAGCAAGATAAGACGAACTCTGCTGTTCACTACTCATACCTATCATCACATTCATACGGTTCTTACCCCAAGTGTGTTCATAGGTAAAATAGTTATTCCACACCCAATTTATGTATCTATACCTCGATAACGAGAGTAATGACACACTCCTGGACTGCATAGATGACACATAGTACTGTGGCTCATAGAGTGTAACGTTTTCTGAAAACCAATCAACTGCTATCTCACTCTTAAAGGACAATCCCCGTATCCAAGGTTTTATGGTGATGTATGCACTAGACTGTATACGTGTGCCACGAGATGTATCATCGCGATATTCCAGTAATGCAACAGGATTGGCTACGCTGGCCTGTGGGAAATATGCGTATGAACCATCTACATTTTTTACAGGGATAGTAGGTGCGGCCTTGTAGGCAGCAGTAAATGCTGCATAGGGTGCATTCCCGCTGCGAAATGTAGAGAGGCCTATGTTTATCCCTGCATCTATAGAGCGAGATATGGTATAATCGTTGGATAGGCGGACGGTCATTCGCTCATAGGAATTGGTCTGTAAGATACCATCGTTTTTATAGTATGAAGCCGAGGCAAAATAACGAGCCACTTTACCCCCGCCACTTACAGATATGTTCTGTTCCTGAAGGATACCCGTACGGCTTATCTCGTCTATCCAGTGAGTGTCATATTCTATGGGCTGTGACAGGTCAAATAGCGGCATCTGATTACTGTACTGCAAAGCTTCGTTGGTGTACTGCATAAAAAGAGCCGAAGAGGCCATACGCACACGGTTCTGTATGGTGTTAAATCCCATATAATTGGAATATGATATTTTCATATCCCCACTCTCGCCACGCGATGTGGTAATTATGATAACTCCGTTGGCGGCACGCACACCATATATCGCTGCCGATGAAGCATCTTTAAGCACCTCTACCGAACGTATATCTTGGGTATTGATATTGCGTATGTCGCTGGTAAGGACTCCGTCCACCACATAGAGAGGGTCTGCACCAGATAGTAATGTTCCTGTTCCTCTTATACGTACCTGTGGAGCCGCACCAGGAGCTCCGCTAGATATGACGTTAAGACCTGCCACCTTGCCTTGAAGAGAGGCAGTAGCGGTGAGTGCTGGTTGGGAGGAGAGCGTTTCTAGATTTACGGTTGATATAGAACCCGTGAGGTCTTTTTTCTCTTGTGATCCATAGCCTACCACTACTAGTTCGTTAAGCGAAGAGGTGTCTTCTTCCAGCACTATATCTACACTCTCCTGTGAACGATAGACTATATCCCTAGTGATATAACCCACATAACTCACACGAACGGTATCCCCCACTGTAAGTCCTGTGATGGAGAACTCTCCTTCACTTGAACTTATAACACCCTTTCCTGATGTTGATGTTATATATATAGTAGCTCCAGGGAGAGGATAACCACTCGCGTCCCGTACTGTTCCCCTTAATGTACCCTGCTGCCCCCATAGTGCAATACTCACTACACATAGGAGTGTGGTAATAATAGTTCTCATAGTCTTATAGTTTGGATTTAAGGTCTATGAGAATTTACAAAGAAT
>JAFYKQ010000099.1 GCA_017537565.1 Flavobacteriales bacterium | reverse complement strand
TTCTCCCATGCCTACTCTGGCTAATCCATTAGAAAAGTCTTCTGCATTATCAAACTGTGGGCTAATAACAATTTTTCCTTTCTTGTCAATATAACCCCATTTCCCAGTTTTTTGTTCTCCTATTTTTACTGCAGCTAGGCCTTCGTGGAAATCTCTAGCTTTGACTATTTGATGAGATATGACGGTTTTCCCTTTTTTGTTTATATATACCAAATGGTCATCTTTCCATATAACCGCCAATCCTTCGTGGAAGTCACTAGCATAATAAGATTGGGTAGGAATGATGATTTTGCCTTTTTTGTTAATGTAAGCATATTGTCCACTCCAGTAGCTACCTGTTTTTACACGAGCTATACCTTCGTGGAATTTTTCTGCATGACCAAATTGAGGCTCTATGACTATTCTTCCTTTCTTATCTATATAACCATATTTGTCGGTTATAAACACTGCTGCTAGACCTTCCGAAAAATTTTCAGCCCAATCAAAAACTGTGTCAATGACTATATCTCCTTTTTTGTCTATGTAGCCATGTCTTTCTTTCTCTCCACTCAATTTTATTATAGTTGTCAATCCTTCATTAAAAGAATTAATGAAAGGCCTATCGGTAGATATTACCATCGTTCCATTTGTGTCTATAAAGCCAAATTCAGCATTGAGTGTGATGGCTTTTGCTAGACCTTCATTGAAATCCTCCAACCATTGGAAATGAGGGTTAATAACATATTTCCCATCTTTATTTATGACTCCAAGACGTTTAGTTTTATTATCTCGTACAATGGCCAATCCTTCCGAAAAAGCCCAGGCATACTCAAATTGAGGTTCTATAGCTATTTTCCCTTTCTTGTCTATATAGCCACATTTCCCATCTACTTTTACCGGGAATAAAGCATCATCATTTTGAGCATTATCCTTAATGTCAAAAGATGTAAGCAATATGCCTGCACATAAAAATATGAAATATGTTATTTTATTCATCTTATGGATTTTGATGTTTTTATTCTTTGCTAGTGGTGTTACGTCCATAAGCCTTGTTTATAGCATCTAGCAGATATTCTTTGGGGTCTGACATATACTCCCAGAACATCACACCACCCAGACCGTTTT
Source organism: Flavobacteriales bacterium (assembly GCA_017537565.1). GTDB lineage: Bacteria > Bacteroidota > Bacteroidia > Flavobacteriales > UBA1820 > Merdimorpha. Next base: position 3,124 of record JAFYKQ010000099.1, on the reverse strand, counting down.
CCAGCGTGTAGATACATTTTTCGGTAACAGACTGTTCGTCGTCATACGTTACAAATACCTTGTTTTCTTCGTGGAATAGGTATGGTGCACGTGCTGTACTATCCCAGTATTTTACATATCCCTTGCGGTTTTCCAGACTGTCCTTGATACGTGTAAAGCCTCCTCCTGCACGAGTCTGTGCTATGACGCTATCGCCCAGGCCTTTCAGTGCATCATCTTTTACCTTGAATGCTCTAGAGCCAAATGATATTCCTATTACCAATTTTTCGGCTGGTACGCCTGCACGCAGGAATGATTCTACGGCATATAGTCCGCTGTAATTACATTCGTAGTGTTGTGAAGGGTACATATTGGTATGGTGGCGGGCTACACCTTCGGGGTAGTAGTCATATGTCATAAGGTTTACAAAGTCTAGATATGGCTCACATTTGTCCATTTCTGTATGCTCTACAAATTTTTCAAATCCTCCCACAGCTGTTGTAAGCAGATATTTTTTACCTGTAACGCCAGATAGTGAGTCTAGGCTTTCGCGTAGGGATTTGAACATCAGTGTGAAGTTCTGTTTGTCTTCTGGGCGGAAGATGTTACCTTCCAATCCGCCAAATCCAGGGTATTCCCAGTCTATATCCACACCGTCTAGGTCGTATTTGCCTACTATATCTGCCGATGTGCTAGCAAATAGTTTGCGGCCTTCTTCTGTGAGTACTGCGTCTGAAAACAGGCCACTCCATGTCCAACCTCCTATCGAGATAAGTATTTTAAGGTCGGGATTGTCTTTTTTAAGGGCGTTAAGAGTGCGGAAGTTTATAGTGTCGGTCTTTTCATTGGTAAGAGTAGCACGACCATCTATAAGGTTTACAAATGCATAGTTTATATGTGTTATTTTTTCGGGAGAGATGCGGCTGGCATCTACTTCGCCGCGGTATCCGCCTACGTATGCTATAACTGCAGGTGATGGTGTATTGATAGTATTCTTTTCTTCTTCACAAGATGAAAGAGTGAAGGCCAATACTAGTAGTGTGAATGTTTTAATAAAAAATCTGTTCATAATAATAGAGAGTGTATGTTTATAAAGATATTGTGTATGAGTTATGTATATATGGCAAATGTAATAAAAAATTTTTTTAACTATGTTGTGTATTTTATATAATTTGTAACTAAATTAGTAGCGGTAAATGAACACTTCTTAAATTGAATATAACGCATTGTAAAAAAAACTTACACATTATGAAAACGCTTAAATTCTTTCTCCTGGCTGTGATAGGGAGTTTATCACTGGGAGCAGCAGCACAGGAATATGAGGTAAAAGGAGTGGTCATAGACGCAAAGGGTAACCCTGTGGTAGGTGCTACCATACGTACCAACAAGAGCAAAAATTCTACCATAACAAAAGATGGAGGAATATATACCCTTACCGCCACACCAAAGGACACCGAGCTACGCCTTATAATGAATAAATACACGGTGATGGAAAAAGAATTAAGTGCCACGATAGCAGCTATGCCCATAGCTTTTGAACTGGATGAAACAAATGACCCTGCTATTACTGGTTACTTAATAGGTGATACATACTACCCAGGAGAAGCGGATGCAAGCATTAGTGATATTTTTAAAAACCGTTTTCCAGAAGTAAAATATGATGGCACATTTGTTGAAATTAGAATCGCAGGAAATTCTGCAATTTTTGATGCTAGACGTGCTTGCATAGATATTGACGGAAGTGTAGGAGATAGATTGATAGGTATTGAACCTCACCAGATATATAGTATAAAAATACTTAAAGATGGGTCTGCTTATGGAGTTCAGGGAGTTAGTGGAGCCGTAGTAATAGTAACCAAAGCTCATCACGAGGCAAATAAAAGTGTGGAAAAAGCAGATATTTCTGTGGGTAAAGACACGATACGCGGTGTGGTAAAAGATGGCTGGGGACGTGTAGTCCCTGGGATGAAGATACGTACATCATCGGGAGAGGAGACCATAAGTGATGAGAATGGTAATTATGCTATACATATCACCAAAAAAGATAAATACTTACGTTGTGTGATGGACTACACCGAAGGTACTACCGTCCGTATAAGTAAAGCCAATGCCTCCAAGCCAGTAAACCTCATAGTGATGTTACGACAGAACGACCTACGCGGTTGGTTCAGTGATGATATGACTACATACTATCCCGGTGCTGCCGATGGAGATTGGGCATCTATAATGTCGCGGTTCCCTGGCACTTCATACACAAATGGGTATGTGATATTCCCCCGCCATTCCAACACAAGTATAACATCGCCCACATCAAACAATAAAGATGATGAAGAAAGTAGCGATAATCCTGCTTCCAGCGAAAAGATTGCAGCGATAGCAGCTTTGGTAGTATTGGACGGAGTAGCATTGGAGGAGGCAACACTGGAAAGTGTAGAACCTCATAGCGTGCAGAGTATCAAGGTAGTAAAAGAAAACGCAGTCCCACTCTATGGAGCAAAGGCTCAGTATGGTGCAGTGGTCATCACTACACGCGGCATGGGCAACACCACACCCGTCGCCAGTGCCGACCTTACAGCTGTAGCCGCCCGTCAAAAGGGAGATATGAAAAGTTTTATCGCTGCACAGGGTAAAAACTTGGAGTATGACGACGCTGGATATATATTGGTAAATGGAAAACGTTGTGGTCTTTATATCATCAACGATAGTGAGTTTACCCATATGCGAGGCATAGAGGTAGATATGATAGATGATATCATCATACTTAATGATGACTACACAGCCTCATACGGCCCCCGTGCCAAAAATGGCGTAGTACTTATTTCTGCCTCACAGAAAGAGAAGAAAGTCGTAGATGAGGAAGGTAACACCGTCACCGAAAAGGAATATAAGCAACAACAGAAGAGTAAGAAAAAGTGATAATTAAAATAAAAGGGAGTTGCCGAGCAACTCCCTTTTTATTTTAAAACCGCAGGAGAGGCTCCGGTACCAAATTTAAAACCAGTAGCAGGTCTTACCTGCAAATCGCCCGCAGGTGCTACCCGTCCCATTGACATTAAGAACGTACGCAGGATAGCCATACAAAATGCAACCGAGACCTCATGTCCGTAGCTTGTTAGACGAGCGTAGCGAGGCTAATAAAGCGAAG
>JAFYKQ010000098.1 GCA_017537565.1 Flavobacteriales bacterium | reverse complement strand
CTGTCGCAAACTCTATCCACGAACCCTTAAATGGAATGATACGAGCCGAATAAAGTTTTGTACCATTTGCGTGGAAAGATTGACCGAAGAACACACCGGGTGAACGGTGCAACTGTGATACCACGATACGTTCGGCACCGTTTATAACAAATGTACCCGAAGGCGTCATATATGGGATAGTTCCCAAATAAACGTCTTGGACAACGGTTTTAAAGTCTTCGTGGTCTTCGTCTGTACAGTATAGTTTAAGACGCGCTTTAAGAGGTACGCTATACGTAAGCCCTCTTTCTATACATTCTTCTATGGTGTAACGGGGAGGATCGACAAAATAGTCAATAAACTCCAGTACAAACTGGTTGCGTGTATCTGATATAGGGAAATTTTCAGAGAATGTTCTATAAAGTCCCTCGTTTTTTCTCTCGTCAGATTTTGTTTCGAGTTGGAAAAAATCCTTGAATGATTTTATCTGGATATCCAGAAAATCTGGATAAGCAACGGGATTTTTTACCGAAGCAAAGCTGACCCTTTTAGAATTAACAGTCTGAGCCAATGGAATTTATTTTAAATTAAAAGAATATTGAAAAAAAAGCACAAAAGGGCTTAGGTCTCGGATACCCTACGACCTAAGCCTTTTATATTATGAGGCGGTAATTATTTTACCTCTACAGTAGCACCTACTTCTTCAAGAGCTGCTTTGATGTTCATAGCCTCGTCTTTTGGAAGAGCTTCTTTGATAGTAGAAGGAGCACCGTCTACCAATTCTTTAGCTTCTTTAAGACCTAGACCTGTAAGTTCTTTAACAGCTTTTACGACTTTAAGTTTTTCAGCACCTGCAGACTGAAGGATAACATCAAATTCTGTTTTTTCTTCAGCAGCGGCTGCACCGCCTTCAGCAGCTACTACTACTGCAGCAGCAGCTGGTTCGATTCCGTATTCGTCTTTAAGTATCTGAGCCAATTCCTGTACATCTTTCACTGTAAGGTTAACAAGCTCTTCTGCGATTTGTTTAAGATCTGCCATTGTTGTGTTGTTTTTTTTGACTTAGTTAATATAAAAAATAAATGCGTTTCTGTTATTCTGCTGCTGCTTCTGCCTGTGCGTCTTTGTTTTCCAATGCTGAAAGAACACGACGTATAGGAGACTGAAGCAGTGAAATGATATCTCCGATAAGTTCTTCGCGAGATTTGATGCTTGCCAATGTGTTAAGCTGATCATCACCCACATAAACTTCTTCGTTTATCCAAGCACCTTTAAGGATAGGACGGTCTGATGTCTTGCGATATTCTTTTATCACTTTACCAGGACCGTTTGCTGCTCCTTCTGTAAGCATAAGGGCAGTGCTACCTTTAAGTGTTTCTGTAAGACCTTGGAAATCTTTTTCAGAAGCCTCCATAGCCTTGGCTAGAAGAGCGTTCTTAACAACTTCCAATTTCACACCTGCGTTAAAGCAAGCGCGACGTAGTTTTTCTGTACCAGCAGCATTCAAATTTGAAATATCTGCAAGATAGATAACGTTGTATGCAGCAAGTTCTTCTGTAAGACCTGCTATCACCTGGGCTTTTTCTTCTCTTGTCATATTATTATCGTGCTACGGTTATACAGTTTTAGGATCTATTGCTACACCAGGGCTCATAGTGCTAGAAAGAGTGATGCTCTTCATATAAACACCTTTTGCTGCCGCAGGTTTCATCTTAACCAACGTATGGATAAGTTCTAGTGCGTTTTCTGTTATCTGCTGTGCAGTAAATGAAACTTTACCTATAGACGCGTGAACGATACCGTAACGGTCTACCTTAAAGTCTATCTTACCAGCTTTAACTTCTTTAACAGCCTTGCCTATTTCCATAGTAACGGTACCAGATTTTGGGTTTGGCATAAGACCACGAGGACCCAATATACGTCCCAATGGACCCAATTTACCCATTACCGCAGGCATAGTGATGATAACGTCAACGTCTGTCCAACCACCTTTGATTTTTTCAAGGTATTCGTCTAGACCTACATAGTCAGCACCAGCTTCTTTGGCTTCGTTTTCCTTGTCTGGAGTAACAAGAGCCAATACACGTACATCTTTACCCGTTCCGTTAGGAAGAGAAACCACGCCACGTACCATCTGGTTTGCCTTACGTGGGTCAACACCCAAACGTACTGCTAGGTCTACAGATGCGTCAAATTTTACACTTGTGATTTCTTTTACCAGAGCAGATGCTTCTTCTACAGCATATAGCTTGTTTTTTTCAACCTTGGCTATAGCTACTTTCTGATTTTTTGTCAATTTTGCCATTTCGTTTGCCTAAGATTAGTTAAAAGGAGCATCTCCTTTGATTGATATACCCATTGAACGTGCTGTACCTGCCACCATTGACATAGCTTTTTCTACTGTGAAAGCATTAAGGTCTGGCATTTTTTCAGTAGCGATAGCTCTCACCTGATCCCAAGTGATTTCAGCTACTTTTTTACGGTTAGGTTCGCCAGAACCAGATTTAGCTTTAGCAGCTTCTAGAAGCTGTACGGCTACAGGAGGAGTTTTGATGATAAACTCAAAAGATTTGTCGGTGTACACTGTAATCTGAACAGGCAATACTTTACCAGGTTTATCCTGTGTACGTGCATTGAACTGTTTACAGAAGTCCATGATGTTCACACCGGCAGAACCCAGTGCAGGACCGATTGGAGGAGAAGGGTTGGCAGCTCCACCTTTACACTGCAATTTGATTTTTTTGAAAATTTCTTTTGCCATTTTTTTAACTTAAATAATAGTTGTTGCTCTTTCAGGACAAAAATTTGGAAGCACGTCCCTATGAGCAGATATATTGGCGTAACATTTACTATTTTATATCAACGCTCACCTGAAAAGGCCAAAAATTATATCTTTTCAACCTGTGAGAAGTTCAATTCCAGCGGAGTCTTACGTCCAAAGATTTTAACTTCTACTTTCAGTTTACGTTTTTCTGAATTTACTTCTTCTACCGTTCCTTCAAAGTCTTTGAAAGGACCATCAGTAACTTTTACCGCTTCGCCCACAACGTATGGTATGATGACCGTCTCTGGCATATCCACCATCTCGTCTTCTTTACCCAGCATACGGTTTACCTCCGCACGACGCAACGGCATAGGGTCTCCGCTCATCTTGGCCGTAGTAAGGAAACCTACCACACCTGGTATCTCCTTTATCATATGCACTACTTCTGGGTCCAGATAAGCCTCTACCATCACATAACTAGGGAAAAACGGACGTTCCTTGGTAACCTTCTTTCCGCCTACCACAGAATACGTTTTCTCCATAGGCACTAGCACGCTACCTACATACGATGAGAGATTACGGTTACTAGCTTCCTGTTCTATGTAAGCTTTAACCTTAAGCTCTTGACCGCTTACGGCGCGTACCACATACCATTTCTTTGAAACTTCAGCCATTGCTTTATTAGTTTAGCAATTTGAATATTCCCTGTACCACGTTGTTAAAGAAAGCGTCTGCCAATGCTGTAACACCAGCCAAAAGCAGAGTAGATACCGCTACCACCCAAGTAAGACGTTGTGCCTCGTCCCAAGATGGCCAAGTAACTCTCTTTTTAAGTTCCTCAAAAGACTCTTTGGAGTATTGAATAAGGTTCATAATAATTGCAATTTTATGTGTCATCGCCTCCCGCGAGGCCGATTATGTGTATTCTTTTTCTATTTCACCCATCGCTCTCTACAAACTTTTATCGCTGTGCATCAACGTTTTACCCTCACAGATAGACATTTACACCGCTAGAAAAGCCTATATTTAGAGCGAGGGCAAATATACAAAAGTTTTTACATATATTCCAAAGTCTTTTTAAAAAAGTTTTTTTCACCCATTTTTTAACATTTCACCCCTCATTTTTCACCCACATTTTCCCCCTTAACCAAAAAAAAACCGAGCCTTACGACTCGGTTCTTTATCTGGCACAGGTGGAGAGACTCGAACTCCCGACACTCGGTTTTGGAGACCGATGCTCTACCAACTGAGCTACACCTGTATCCTTCTTTTGAATTCGGGGGCAAAACTAATTCTTTTTTTCCACTTCTGCAAATGTTTTTTTCAAACTTTCTTTTTCTCTCTTATTTTTTCTATACAACTGGTAACTATTAACTATGTTTTGCCACAGCACATATGACGCTGGAGCTATCGAAGATATAGGATTGAGATACATCTGTGAGAGCCAAATGGCAAGTATCGTATTTTTCTGTCCAATAGCTTGTCCAGACGCTATACGTTCGCCATAGAGCGAACCCAGATATTTCCCCACCTTAAACTGCGTAAGACATATTATAAGCCCCACACCAGCCATAGCAATCTCCACCCATATTTCGGGATTTTCTTGATTTACTATGTAGTTCACCGTACGTCCAGTGATAGATGTAAGCGCCACTGCCCACAGATAAAACGTAACACTACCCACTTTAAGCACCGCACGATGCAACACAGGTATACAAAACCTGAAAAACCAAGCCAAAACCAACGGCAAGACCAGCAAAGGAAGGACTTTACCACATACCGTAAGGAAAGATTCTACAAATGGCATCTCCACCTGTACTCCTATAAAAGAAAAGAAAAACGGAGCCGTAAGAGCCGTTGCCATACTACTTAGAAACACATAGGTAGTAAGAAACGCCACACTACCCCCCAGCATCCCCGTAATGACAGCTGCCGCCATAGCCGTAGGAGCAAACACGCAAGCAAAAGCACCTTCGCCTATCGCGGGGTGTATCCAGGAGAGCAGGGCATAAACAGCCACGCCACCTATCAGTTGTATAAGAAGTAACCACACGTGCAACCTGTGAGGACGAACATCACGGGGAGATAGTTTGGCAAATGTGAGTAGCAACATTGCAAATATGAAATAAGGTATAGCTACCGCCATCTTATCAAAAAACTCATAAAAAAGTCCACCCACTATCATAGCCATAGGCAGCACAAAACTCTTCAAATTTTTCATAACTTCTTATACTATCTTATCTCCTTATATAATATATGTAAGCTCCCCTCACAAAGCCCTGCAAATTTAATCACATTTTCCTATGTCCCACATTAAAAACTTTATCTATTTTTGTATAGCATTCCCATCAGGAGCAAAATACACCTTAATATATAAGAGTATGCCTATCCCTCGGTTCATATCACACCTCAAAGACGAACGTCGATACTCTCCTCATACCACCTGTGCCTATGAGAGAGACTTGTATCATTTTAAATCGTTCATAGATAATGTAACCGATGATAGCGATATACTAAAGGTAGATTTTCACACCATACGCTCATATGTGGTACATCTTATGGAGGAAGGTTTTTCACCCAGAAGCATAAACAGACACATAAGTTCACTACGTGCTTTCTATCGCTATATGTTGCGGCATTCCTATATAAACAAGGACCCTATGACACGCCAAGGCAATCTCAAAGAAGCATCTCACGTTACAGTCCCATATTCAGAAGATGAACTAAAAGAACTACTATCCCATAAATTATATGAAAAAGATGAAAATGGAGTGCGCAACCGCATGATAATAGAGATGTTTTACACACTCGGGATACGTCGAGCCGAACTCATAGGCATAAAAAAGGACAACATAGACCTCTCTTCTTCCACCATAAAGATATACGGCAAGGGAGCCAAAGAACGCATCATACCTCTTCCTCCACCGCTTAAAAAATCACTACACGACTATCTATCAAGTCAATATACAGGCAGCGTATATCTATTTGAAGAAAAAGAAAAAAAATTACCCGAAACTCTTGTATATAGAATAATAAATCACTATCTTGGTCTCGTGACAAACAAAACCAAGAAGAGCCCTCACGTTCTGCGACATAGTTTTGCTACACATATGATAGAAAACGGTGCAGACATCTCTTCTGTCAAAGAACTATTGGGTCATTCCAGTCTTGTTTCCACACAGGTGTACACTCACACCACAATAGGCAAATTAAAATCAGTGTATAACCACTCTCACCCTCGTTCACGAGACAATCGAGACAAGGGCGAGACCCAAAAACATTAAAACAATGAAAGTACTTACACAAGCTATCCACTTCAAGGCCGATAGCAAACTTTTGGACTTTATCCAAAAGAAACTAGACAAACTCGAATTGTTCTATGACCGTGTCATAGACGCCGAAGTATTCCTACACGTTCTCAACACGTCAGACAAGGAAAACAAAATGGTAGAACTCAAAATGCGTGTACCGGGAGAAACCTTTATGGTAAAGAAAACAGCCACATCATTTGAGGAATGCATAGACCTGTGTGCAGACTCTATGCGTCGCAAATTAAAAGCCAAAAACGACCGTCCAAAAGAAGCTCCATCAGCAGAATAAAAACACTCATTATCATAATCTTTACTCCCCTCGCACACGTGCGAGGGGTATTTTTTTTATCATATTTTCACTTTACACATCATATATATTTAAAATATAGACTCTATCACAAAAAAAATTCCTTGCTATATTTGGATAAATCATAAATCTTCATACCTTTGCACTCTGATTATATGCGTACTGTACCCATATGATTTTGCGCCGATATAGCTCAGCGGTAGAGCACTTCCTTGGTAAGGAAGAGGTCACGAGTTCAAGTCTCGTTATCGGCTCGATGATGCCTTGCATATCAAAAACCGAAATATATTCACTTAAAGAAAACAATAATAAACTTTACAAAAATGGCAAAAGAAACCTTCAAACGTGACAAGACGCACTTGAATATCGGTACTATCGGTCACGTAGACCACGGTAAAACTACTCTTACAGCAGCTATCACAAAAGTTCTTTCAGAAAAAGGTCTTTCAGAAGCAAAAGACTTCTCTTCTATCGACTCAGCTCCTGAAGAAAAAGAACGTGGTATCACTATCAACACTGCACACGTTGAGTATCAGACTGCAAATCGTCACTATGCTCACGTTGACTGCCCTGGACACGCCGACTACGTTAAAAACATGGTAACTGGTGCTGCTCAGATGGACGGTGCTATCCTAGTTGTAGCTGCAACAGACGGTCCTATGCCTCAGACTCGTGAACACATCCTTTTGGGTCGTCAGGTAGGTGTACCTCGCATCGTTGTATTCTTGAACAAAGTTGACATGGTAGATGACCCAGAACTTCTTGAACTAGTAGAAATGGAAGTTCGTGACCTTCTTTCTATGTACCAGTATGACGGTGACAACACTCCTGTTATCAAAGGTTCTGCACTAGGTGCTCTTAACGGTGAAGCTAAATGGGTTGCTACTGTAGAAGAGCTTATGGACGCTGTTGACTCTTGGATTGAAGAGCCAGTACGTGACAAAGATAAACCATTCTTGATGCCTATCGAGGACGTATTCTCTATCACTGGTCGTGGTACTGTGGCTACAGGTCGTATCGAAACAGGTGTTGCTCACGTTGGTGACCCAGTTGAAATCATCGGTATGTCTGCAGAAAAGATGACATCTACTATCACAGGTGTAGAAATGTTCCGCAAACTTCTTGACGAAGGTGAAGCTGGTGACAACGTAGGTCTACTTCTACGTGGTATCGACAAAACTGATATCCGTCGTGGTATGGTTATCTGCGCTCCTAAATCAGTTACTCCTCACAAGAAATTCCAGGCTGAGGTGTATATCCTTTCAAAAGAAGAAGGTGGTCGTCACACTCCATTCCACAACAAATACCGTCCACAGTTCTACGTACGTACAACTGACGTAACTGGTGAGATCTCTCTTCCAGAAGGTATCGAGATGGTAATGCCTGGTGATAACCTTACTATCACAGTTGAACTTCTTCAGCCTATCGCACTTAACCTTGGTCTTCGTTTCGCTATCCGTGAAGGTGGACGTACAGTTGGTGCTGGTCAGGTTACTAAGATCATCGAATAATACTCTTAAAGAGATATATTCACTGAGTCCCGTGCACGCACGGGACTTTTTTTTGTCTTTAATTAAGACAGCTATGCCGGCATAAAAAATTTCGGTATTCTATTTTTTATATGTAACTTTGTTCATTTGATAGATACTATACTATTTTCAGTATAAACACACTATATATGAAAACAGAAGGAAAAATAGAATTGATGGCACCGGCAGGTGATTTTGATTCACTCCAGGCTGCGATAGATGCAGGAGCCGATTCGGTATATTTCGGGGTAGAACAACTCAATATGCGCGCACGCTCTACGGTAAACTTCACCATCGCAGACCTGCCCGAGGTTGTAAGTCGTTGCCGTGAAAAGGGTGTACGCTCATATCTCACACTTAACACCATCATCTATGACCACGATATAAATGTAATGCACACAGTGCTAGAATCGGCACACAAGGCTGGTGTTACGGCTGTCATAGCATCAGATATTTCTGTTATAAGCTATGCTCGCCAGATAGGTATGGAGGTGCATATCTCTACACAGCAGAACGTATCCAACATCGAAGCCGTACGTTATTTTTCGCAAATGGCAGACACCGTAGTCCTAGCCCGCGAATTGAGTCTTACACAGGTAGGCGAGATAGCCAGACAGATAGAACAGGAAAACATCACAGGGCCATCGGGACGCAAGATAGAGATAGAGATATTTGGACACGGAGCATTGTGTATGGCCATATCGGGCAAATGCTATATGAGCCTGCACGCTTACAACTCATCGGCCAATCGTGGAGCTTGCAAACAGAACTGCCGAAAATCATACATACTTACAGAAAAGGATTCGGGTAACCAGATAGAGGTTGACCACGAATATCTGATGTCCCCAAAAGACCTTTGTACGATAGAATTCCTGGATAGAGTAATAGGTGCAGGAGTATCGGTACTTAAAATAGAAGGTCGTGGGCGTGCTCCAGAATACGTCTATACGGTAGTCAAAACATACCGCAAGGCGATAGAGGCTTACTATAATGGAGATTACAGCATAGAAAAAGCCCGAACGTGGAAAGAGACGCTACGCACGGTATATAACCGAGACTTCTGGGGAGGATACTATCTGGGACAGACTATGGGACAGTGGAGTGATAATTCGGGTTCAAACGCTACTCGTCGCAAGGTTTACATAGGCCGAGGCCTTCATTTCTATCCCAAGGCTTCGATAGGAGAGATACTCATAGAGGCTTATGATTTACGCCGCGGTGATAACATCATCATCACGGGGCCTACCACAGGTGTCAAGGAACTCACGGCAGATGATTTCCTAGCCGATGACCAAAAAGTAGAAGTGGCTGGCAAAGGAGCTCACGTTACCATAAAACTGGACTTCCGCCTACGTCCATCAGACAAGGTATATAAGATAGAAGAAACAGAATATGCCAAGCGAGATTTCACTTCTTGCAGCGATTGTTAAATCATCAATTGATATGAACATCACTATAACACTGCACAGGGAAAAATGTATAGGTTGTGCCTACTGCTCACAGGTAGCAAGCCAATACTTTGAAATGTCGCCAATAGATGGTAAAAGCATACTGATAGGTTCTGTTGAAAAAAAAGGATTCCACACGCTACGTTGTGATGACCCCGAGGCTTACACCGTATGCCAGGAGGCCAAAAAGAACTGCCCGGTAAAGCTTATACGTGTCGATAGGAGAAACTTAAAGAACGAATAATCGTCTTGCATAGATGTCAAGACACTAAATATATATTTATGAATTGCATAGAATGTAATAACCGCCGTTGTATGCGTTCCTCTACAGATGAGAGCTGTAACACTTGCGTGTATCGCAACAGCTATTATCTGGACGTAAACGACTGGCTAGCAGATATAAAACTCCCATCATCGAGTACTCCATTTGACTGTGTGGAGGTGCGTTTCAAGAATGGCCGCAAAGCCTTCTATCGCAACGTAAACGCCCTTCCTCTATCACAGGGAGATGTGGTGGCAGTAGAATCCACACCTGGACACGACATAGGAAACGTATCCCTTTGTGGAGAATTGGCACGAGTGCAGATGGCAAAAAAAGGAGAAGACCCATCGTCGCCAGACATTAAAAAGGTTTATCGCCTGGCCACACCAAAAGACATAGAGGTATGGAAAACAGCCATAGGTCGTGAAAAAAGCACACTTGTACGCACACGTGAGATATGCGACAGTCTTCAACTGTCCATGAAACTATCAGACGTAGAGTACCAGGGAGACAACCTCAAGGCGACGTTCTATTATACGGCCGAAGGTCGTGTGGACTTCCGTCAACTGATAAAAGAGCTGGCAGCGGCATTTGGCATAAGGGTAGAGATGCGCCAGATAGGATTGCGTCAGGAGGCGGCTCGCGTGGGAGGTATAGGTTCATGTGGACGTGAACTATGCTGCACTACGTGGCTTACAGATTTTCATTCGGTAAATACAACTGCAGCGCGTTATCAGCGTCTTTCGCTTAATCCACAGAAACTGGCCGGTCAATGTGGCAAACTCAAATGTTGTCTTAACTTTGAGCTGGACACTTATGTAGATGCTCTTAAAGATTTCCCATCTACAGAAGCTCCACTGCTTACAGAAAAGGGAACGGCACATTTCCAGAAGATGGACGTATTTAAGGGTATGTACTGGTATGCCTATGACTTTGAGTTTATGAATTGGATAGGCTTGCACGTGGACGCTGTAAGACACATACTATCTCTTAATGCTCGTGGGGAAAAGGTAGAAAGCATAGAAGAATATGTAGATATAACACCTAGTGCTTCGTCTACCAAAAAACAAGCTGTCATAGAGATGAAATCCATAGAAGAGGATTCGCTCACTCGTTTTGACAAGAAGAAAAAGAACAAAGGCAAAAAGAACAATGCTCCCGCTCCATTACAGAAAGACGAGGCTAATGACAAACAGGGAGAATCCACAGAAAGAAAATCTGCCGACCGCAAGGACAAAAACAATAGTAAAACTACCGATGGTGGCAAAAAACCTCAATCTGAACGCCAGATGAACCGCCATCACAGGAATGATTCCAAGGGAGAGAAAACAGAACGTGTGGAAAAAGTAGCACAGGTAGAAAAGCCTGCTACCGATGCTACAAGCACAGATGCTGCGCCAGTCACAGATAACAGTAAAAAACCTAACGGCAACCGTCGTCATTTCCGTCATCACCGCCATCAGGGAGGCCGTGGCACAGACAAAAAAGCTCGAAACGATGAATAAAACTCTCTATATGCTTTTTATAGCGTGTGCAGGTATTTTCACTTCCTGTGCAGATGATGCGTTTTATGTCTCTACTGTAGATATGAAACACAATTTCTGGCAAAGAGGAGAAAGCACGAGCTATGAGATAGAGATAACAGATACCACTGTATGTTATGACATAGCATTACATTTGCGTAACAACGAGAGCTATCCTTGGACAAATATATATGTTATATCGAGCATAGAAGACACCACTGGGACATTGGAGAGGGACACCACTATGTGTAATCTTTTTGATATCACGGGACGTCCTACGGGACACGGTCTGTCAAATGTCAAGGAGAACACCATTGTTCTATGGGAGGATTATATGTTCCCTCACGGCGGGGAGTATGAGGTAAAGGTTTCCCACGGCATGAGAAATGTAGAACTGCCCGGCATAGCCAGCCTCACGCTGCGTATAGTTAAAAATGATACTATTAGATAAGATATATGGCAAAAAAAGTAAGCACACTCAGTAGAACATTTAAGATATTCCGTACGGCACTATGGACGTGTTTCATAGGTGGTATCATAGGTACAGCTGCCCTGTTTACACTCACATATATGGGTGTATTTGGGGATTTGCCTACGTTTGAAGCGATAGAAAACCCCGAGAGCAGTATCGCTACCGAGATAATATCAGAAGACGGAGTAGTGATAGGCCGTATATGGCAGAACGAAAACCGCACCCCGGTAAAATATTCAGAACTATCACCTCATCTTATAAACGCACTTATCGCTACAGAAGACGAACGTTTTTATGAACATTCGGGTATAGACTTCCGTTCTACAGCTCGTGCGGTGGCATTTATGGGTAAAAAAGGAGGTGCCAGTACGCTCACACAACAGCTGGCCAAACTGCTATTTACACGCGACCCTTCACAGAACAAGATAGAACGCGTCATTCAGAAACTCAAAGAATGGATTATAGCCATACAGCTGGAACGCAACTACACCAAGGAAGAAATCATTATGATGTATTTCAACCAATATGATTTCCTATACAATGCTTTTGGTGTGAAAAACGCAGCTCTTACTTACTTCAACTGCCTGCCATCAGACCTTAAAATAGAAGAAGCAGCCGTGCTGGTAGGTATGGCAAAAAACCCCATTGTATATAACCCTATTCGCAACCCCAAAAACTCTACTGCACGTCGCAATCAAGTGTTCCGTCAGATGCAGCGTAACGACCTACTCACAAGAGAAGAAGCCGATTCATTGTGTGCCCTGCCTCTCACGACAGACTTCCGTATGCAGACACATAATAGAGGCCTGGCACAATACTTCCGCGAATACATACGCGAGATAGTTCCTCAATACCTCAAAGACTCTCGTAAGGCAGACGGTTCCAAATACTCTATCGTTGCAGATGGGCTTAAGATATATACAACACTGGATTCACGTATGCAACGCCACGCCGAAGAAGCTGTCGAAGAACATCTATCTGCCTTGCAAAAGGTATTTGACTACACTCAACGCAACAATAAGACGCGTCCTTTCTATTCGCTTACATCAAGTGAGATAGACCGTCTTATGACCAGCAGTATGAAACGTAGCGACCGCTATCGTGCCCTTAAAAAACGCGGTATGAGCGAGGAAGAAATAGTGAAAAACTTTAACACGATAGACACGATAGAGGTATTCTGTTGGAAAAATGGTGAATCTTCGCTGGAAGAGAGAGCCATTACACCTATGGACTCTATACGCTACTACAAGGGACTGCTTAACACGGGGCTTATGTCGGTAGAACCACAGAACGGTCACGTCAAGGCTTGGGTAGGTGGCATCAGTTATAAATACTTCCAGTATGACCACGTCATAAAAGCCCGCCGACAGGTAGGTAGTACATTTAAACCATTTGTATATGCTACGGCCATAGACCAACTCAAGATGTCTCCCTGCTATGAATTTATGGACGAACCCGTAGAATTCAAAGCCGAAGATTGGAATATGCCACTAGACTGGTCCCCTTCCAATTCTGATGACAAATTTGAATATGTACCTTATACCCTCACACAGGGACTGGCCAAATCCAAAAACTCAATAACTGCATCTATTGTAAAAACACTTGGCACGACAGAACCTATCATCGCTCTGGCACAGAAACTTGGTATTACGAGCGAGATTTCTCCAGCACCTGCTATGTGTCTAGGCACGACAGATATTTCGGTGTATGAAATGGCAGGAGCATTTGCTACGTTTGCCAACGGGGGAAGTTATATTAAACCTATAATTATAACCCGCATAGAAGACAAAAACGGCGTCATACTATACCAAGACTCTACTCCATCACAGGCTGTGATGAGTAGTGAGAGCGCCTATGCCATCATAAAACTATTGGAGGGTGTAACCAGTGGTGGTACTGGTGTGCGACTACGTTCATCGTGGGGTAGTTACATAGCTCCAGACCCCGAAAAGACCAATTTTTCGACAGGTTATCCCTGGAAATTCACCAATCCAATAGCAGGTAAGACAGGTACATCACAGAACAATTCCGACGGGTGGTTCATAGGTATGGTGCCAAATCTGGCTACTGCTATATGGGTAGGTTGTGAAGACCGTAGCGTACACTTCTCAAATATGCGTTATGGACAAGGAGCATCATCGGCTATGCCCATATGGGCTGTCTATATGAAAAAATGCTATGCCGACCCAGAACTTAACGTATCACAAGACGAATTCCCCGTACCCGAAGGACCTATAACCATAGACCTTTCCTGTACTGGAGCCAAAGACATAAACTCTATCCCTGCTTCCGAATACCTCGAAGATTTTTAAATATTAACATTCTACCACATAAGATGACCCTAGAACAATCTACTCCATCATACTTTTTCTCCCACCAGCACACATTTGCCCAGTGTGTGGTGGATAGTGCGCAATATGCCTGGCAGATACCATCTATGATAGAGAAGTATTGGGATAAAATCATCAGTGAAAATCCTTCGCTATGCAGGGTAGGAGAAAACATATGGGTAGAAGAAGGTGCAGTGATAGAGGACGGCGCACAGATAGAGGGATATCTTATAGTAGGACGTGGTAGCACTATTAAAAAGAACACCATATTGCGTGGATACAATGTCATAGGTCGCGACGTCCTCATAGGTAATTTTGTAGAGATAAAAAACACTCTTATCTATGATGGTGTCCAACTCCCACATCTCTCCTATGTAGGAGACAGCGTGCTGGGCTACTACTCACATCTGGGAGCAGGAGTAAAAGTATCCAATTTCAAATCTTGGGGCAACGAGATAAACATCACGTTTGATGATGTAAAACTAGCTACTGGACTGGAAAAATTAGGAGCAATAGTAGGCGATAGGGCCGATGTAGGCTGCAACAGCGTACTCTACCCTGCCACTCTCATAGGACGTGGCTGTGTGGTGTATCCGCTCACGGGAGTAAGAGGCACGATAGATAATGACACCCTGCTACGCCCAGAGGGAACCCGTTCACATATAAACAGATAACAAAACATAATAAACCCACATAATAAAATGACCACACTAAGCGTAAACATAAACAAGATAGCCACATTGCGTAATGCTCGCGGTGGCAACACTCCCAATGTCGTTCAGGTGGCACGTGATTGTCAGACATTCGGCGCACAAGGTATAACAGTTCACCCTCGCCCCGACCAACGTCATATCACACATCGTGACGTCTTTGACCTTATACCAGTCATCACGACAGAATACAACATAGAAGGCAACCCTACCCCAGAATTCATAAAACTTACCCTGGAAGCTCACCCCACACAGGTAACACTCGTTCCAGATGCTCCGTCAAATCTTACATCAGATGCAGGGTGGGACACCATACTACACAAACCATTCCTTACCGATGTGGTTAAAACATACCACGATGCAGGCATACGCGTGTCTATCTTTACAGACCCAGACATTCGTATGATAGAGGGAGCAAAGGCTGCCGGTGCCGACCGCGTAGAACTTTACACAGAACGTTATGCCCGTCTATATGCTGCTGGGGAAAAAGATGTTATAAAAGAATATGCTGCAGCCGGCCAATATGCTTGCAGTATAGGGTTGGGGCTTAATGCAGGACACGACCTTTCACTAGATAACATAGAGTATTTCATATCTCATCTACCTTTTACAGATGAAGTATCCATAGGTCACGCCCTTATATCAGAGGCTCTGTATCTGGGACTGGAAAACACGATAGGCTCATACCTTAACAAGATAGAACGAGCCTTGCGTTAGACTAATATAATAAATGAAACAGGTGGAAAACGATTACAAGGAAAAATATCCGCTACTCTCATCAATAGACACACCACAGGACCTCAAAGAGTTGTCTATGGAGGAGCTTATGTGTCTTTCCACCGAAATAAGAAACTATATCATAGATGTGGTCTCTGTCCAGCAAGGTCATCTGGGCTCAAACCTGGGCGTTGTAGAACTCACCATAGCCCTACACTATGTCTTTGATACTCCCAGGGAACCATTGGTATGGGACGTTGGACATCAGGCTTACGCACATAAAATACTCACTGGGCGTAGAGATTTGTTCCTTCATTTAAGAGAAAAAGGAGGTATATCTGGCTTCCCTCGTATTGATGAAAGCGTCTATGACAGTTTTGGCACAGGACATAGCTCCACGTCTATATCGGCTGCACTGGGTATGGCGATAGCCGATGCCGAAACCAATCCAAAACTATCACACATAGCTGTCATAGGTGATGCATCGATAGCCTCGGGTATGGCTTGGGAGGCAATAAACCACGCTGGAACCACATCGGCCAATCTGCTCATAGTTCTCAATGACAACGCTATGGGTATAGACCCTGCCACAGGAGCCTTATCGAGACACCTTATCGCATTGTCTCAAAATAGCACATCGGGGAATATCTATAAGGAATTGGGTATAGAGTATCGTCTGTTAAAGGACGGCCACGACTTGCCTGCACTCATAGAAACACTGAAAGAGATAAAGGACACACCTGGAGTAAAGATACTACACACCATCACAACCAAAGGCAAAGGATACCCCGCTGCCGAAGAGGAACAGATACTATACCACTACCCCGGCACGTTTGACCGTAAGACGGGACATATATCTCACTCTGCCCCCACCCGATACCAAGACGTGGTAGGAGAAAGTCTTCTGGATATAGCCATAAAGGACGATAAAGTATATGTATTAACTCCTGCTATGCCTACTTCCAGTGGTCTGGCACGAATGATGCAGACACTACCACATCGCGTTATAAACACCGGCATAGCCGAAAGTCACACCCTTACACTGGCAGCTGGAATGACCGTAGGAGGTCTTAAACCATTTGCGGTGGTGTACTCTACATTCCTGCAACGTGCGTACGACCAGATAGTCCACGACATTGCCCTGCAAAACCTCCCTGTACGTATGATGATAGACCGTGCGGGACTGGTAGGAGCAGACGGAGCTACACACCACGGGATATTTGACGTGTCATACCTGTTACCTCTACCCAATGTCACGATATGCTCTCCTATGGACGAGGAAGAGCTGATGGGTGCAGTAGATTTTGCATACAGGTGGGATAAAGGGCCCATTGCTGTGAGATATCCTCGCGGTGATGCGAGAAAAGATAGAGGAGAACATATGATGTGGGAGATAGGTAAAGGCAGAGTATTGCGTGGTGGCAGCGATATATGTGTGATATCATCGGGAGAGATAGGCCTGGAAGTAGAGCGAGCCATAGAAATGCTGGACGATGAGGAAAAGAAATACGTTTCACACTATGACCTTCGTTTTATAAAGCCACTAGATATAGAACTATTAAGCGATGCATTCTGTAAACATAGAGTCATTATCTCCATAGAGGAAAGCTTACTATGTGGCGGTGTAGGTTCACAGATAGCATTGTGGGGAATGGAAAACGGACATAGTGATGTCAAGGTAGAACGTATGGGGATAAAGGATTTTTTCCCACAGTGTGGCACTATATCTCAATTGAGAATGGATTGTGGGATAGATGTTCATAGTATCATAGACCGCATAAGAGTATATATTTCCTATATTTGTAACGAGAATAAATTAAATTAAAGAGATGAAATACCGCATACTACTTCTTTTATTTACAGTCATAGGAGCATTCTACACGCTCGATGCACAGATAGTCGTAGACCAGAACACCGCCAAATTCTTGCGTGATTTTGACGATGAGAAAGTAAAACCTGCACACATAGACACCAGTTATTGGACGACATCGGCACGAGTAAAATTTATGCTCAATGCTTGGACCGTATCAGACAACTGGTACAATACGAGCATACGCAGCACATTTAAACTTAATGTGGACGGTGAGTACAACGCCAATTATAAACGCGAATTCACACGCTGGAACAACAAGGTGTTTATGAAACTAGGTTTCCAGTGGGAAGACGCAGCCGATTTTGCAGATGGTGCCCGTAACCTGTCTGTATCCAATAACTACCTGCAACTCGCTACCGAATATGGCGTAAAACTGGTGCGTAAGTTTGACTTTGTTGCCAACGTCGACCTTACTACACAGATACTGGCCAGCTATGCCAACAATACAGCCCAAAAACCAAACAAACAATTTATGGCTCCAGGTACGCTCAATATAGGTGCCGGTGCCAAACATTCACACTCGGCATCGAGATTCAGCATCACTACCAGTTTCTACCCTATAAACGCCAATATAACACTCGTGCTAGATGAACGTCTGGCCGATGCTGGTACATCTGGTGTGCGTCCTGCCGAAAAAGACGCCGATGGGAACATCATTCGTCACGGTTCCAAATCCAAGACGGTCTTTGGTGGACGTATGTCGTGCGACCTTAAATGGATAGCTACCAAAGACAAAAAAATGACCATAGAGAACAAACTGTCTTACTTTATGGGATATACAGATGGTTTTGGTAAAGGGCAGATGAACGACTTTTTCAGCATATCATATAAGTTTACCAAAAATCTGGAAATAGGCTATAACCTACAGTTGCGTTATTTTGACAACGAACACACGTTCAAAAAAGTAAAAGTAACACAAGATGACGGCTCTATCAAGACCATAACCGAAGAACACGGAGCCACATTACAGACTCGTAATGACATCTCTCTTAACCTAGTATTCAATTTCTAAAAAATATATTGTACATTTTTACCTAGGTTTTAATAAAAATCGTACCTTTGCACACGCTGAAGGTGTGTACTTTCAGTATCACAACATTAAAAACATATATTAATATTAGCTTATGATACCTCAGCCAAAAATCTTCGCTGCTTCCGCCTCTCAAACATTGGCAGAGAAGATAGCACAAGCGTATGGCACAGAACTGGGTAATGTGGTTTTCTCTCGTTTTTCTGACGGCGAATTCCAGCCTTGTTATGAAGAAACCGTACGAGGTTCACACGTATATCTAGTATGTTCTACTTTCCCTTCGGCAGATAACCTTATGGAACTTCTGCTGATGATAGACAGTGCCAAACGTGCTTCGGCCAGTAAAATTATCCCTGTGATGCCTTATTTTGGTTGGGCACGTCAGGATAGAAAAGACAAACCACGTGTACCAATAGGAGCAAAACTTGTTGCCAAGATGTTGGAAACGGCTGGTGCTACACGTGTGGTAACGATGGACCTTCATGCAGACCAGATACAGGGATTCTTTGAAATACCGGTTGACCATCTGTATGCTTCGTCTATTTTTGTACCTTATGTACAGAGCCTGATAGACAGTGGCGAGGTAAAAGACCTTGTTATCGCTTCTCCAGATATGGGTGGTAGCAAACGCGCTTACTCTTATGCCAAATACTTTGGTTGTGATGTGGTGATATGCTACAAACAACGCAAAAAAGCCAACGTGATAGACAGTATGCGTCTTATAGGTGATGTAGAAGGCAAGGACATAGTGCTGGTAGATGACATGGCCGATACGGCTGGAACTCTTACCAAGGCGTGCGACATAATGGTGGAAAGAGGTGCTCGCAGCGTGCGTGCGATGGTATCTCATCCGATACTTTCGGGTGCGGCTTATGAAAAGATAGAGAACTCAAAGATCACAGAACTTATCACGACAGACAGTATTCCACTTAAAAAGGAATCTGCTAAAATAAAAGTTCTGTCTTGTGCTTCTCTTATGGCCGATGCCATAAAGATGATAGAAGACAACGCGTCATTGAGCGCAAAATTCATACTTTAATAACAATTTTATTTTAATCAAATTTTATGAAATCATTTACACTAAAAGGACTCGAAAGAGAAAGCGTGGGTAAAGCTTCATCTACTGCCCTACGTAATGCTGGTCGCGTACCTTGTGTAATCTACGGTGGTGAAAATCCTGTTCACTTTTCAGTAGAAACCAAAGACGTAAAAGGTTTGGTTTATACTCCAGATGCACTTATCGTAGATTTGGAAATCTCTGGCAAACAGTATAAAGCTGCTATGCAGGACCTTCAGTTCCACCCTGTGACTGAAAACCTACTGCACATAGACTTTATACAGTTGTTTGAGGACAAACCAGTTACAATGCAGGTTCCTGTTAAAATCACAGGTAATTCAGTGGGTGTACGTGCCGGTGGTAACTTGGTAGTAAACTACCGCAAACTTCCTGTACGCGCTCTTCCAGCCAACCTGCCAGACGTGATAGAAGTTGACATCACAGAACTTAACATCGGTAACAAGAAGGTTATGGGTAAACTCCCACAGGAGAACTACAAGATCCTTCAGCCAGACAATATCGTGGTAGCTTACGTGAAAGCTTCTCGTAACTCTGCCAAGATGGCTGCCGCTGCAGAAGGCAAAAAATAATCTCTATATTGAGATGAAACAAAGATGTGCCCCCTATGGGCGGCACATTTTTTACACAAAAAAAGCGGGGCTATGCCCCGCTTTTATATTTATCATTTGGGTGTATGACGCTCCCGCAATATCTCTATCACGTCTTGCAGGTGATAACCTTTGGCCATAAGCAGCACCATATAGTGATACATAAGGTCTGCACACTCGTTAAGGAACAGACTCTCGTCGCTGTCTTTGGCTTCTATTACAACCTCTACTGCCTCTTCGCCTACTTTCTGTGCCACCTTGTTTATACCACGGCTTATAAGACGAGCTGTGTACGACTCATCTACCGAATCTTTCTTACGCTGATTGAGATATTTTTCCAGATAAAAAAGAAAATTATCTGCCTCATTTTTCTCTCCCCAACAGGTATCTGCTCCCGTATGGCAAGTAGGCCCCGTAGGGTAAACTTTCACCAGCAAACTATCCCTGTCACAATCTGCCAATATCTCGCTTACACGCAATACGTTTCCACTCTCCTCGCCTTTGGTCCATAGACGACCTCTGGAACGGGAATAAAACGTCGCCAATCCCAAGTCTTGTGTCTTGGCATAGGATTCGCGGTTCATATATGCCTGCATAAGCACCACACGGGTACTGGCGTCCTGCACTATGGCAGGAATAAGCCCTCCTTCATCAAATGTAAGAGTGTCCACATCTGGACATTTAATGTTTTTCATATTCTGTATATTTTAGAGTCTTACTTCTATACCTTTTTCTGATAGATATTTTTTTACTTGCGGGATAGTGAGCTGCCCATAGTGGAAAAGCCCTGCTGCCAATGCCGCCTGTGCTCCACCAGCTGCAAATGCTTCGTAAAAATGATCCAAACTCCCCGCTCCGCCAGATGCTATCACAGGAACATCTACCATACTTGTTATGACAGACAGAGGTTCCAGGGCATAGCCACTATGCGTACCATCGTTATCCATAGACGTGAAGAGGATTTCTCCCGCTCCTCTATCACAAGCCTCCTTTACCCAGTCATATAGTTTGACATCTGTACGGCAGCGACCACCCTTTACATATGTGTACCACTGTCCATCTTCCTCCTTACGTGCATCTACCGCCACAACGACACACTGCGCTCCAAACGCATATGACAGTTCATCTATAAGACGTGGGCGTGATAATGCAGCCGAATTGATGGATATTTTATCGGCACCACAAGCCAGCAATAACTCCACGTCCTTTATACTGGATATTCCTCCGCCTACTGTAAATGGGATATTGATAGCACGAGAGACACTCTTTACCCATTCGCATCGTGTAGAGCGATTATCACTACTGGCAGTTATATCCAGGAACACCAGTTCATCTGCTCCCTGCTCACAATATCGCGAAGAAAGTTCCACAATATCTCCTGCATCACGCAAATTTACAAAATTGGTACCTTTTACCGTGCGTCCGTCCTTGACATCTAGACAAGGTATTATTCTTTTTGCCAGCATAATTTTCCTTTATTTATCATCATACTCTATGAGTTCATCTAGAGATATTCTACCTTCATATATAGCCTTACCTACTATCACTTCGCTCACTCCTGCATCACGCAGTTCGTCCAAATCTCGGCAGGTACCTACCCCTCCCGAAGCTATGAAAACCACATCTGGATAGCGGCGGCAGAGGTCCATATAAAGAGCCGTAGACGCTCCCCCCAACATTCCGTCCCGTGAAATGTCTGTACACATCACCCGTTTTATCATACCTTCATAACGCTCTATGAGTTCATATATTGTCACATCTGTCACTCGTTTCCAGCCGTGAGTGCATATAAAGCCATCTTTTACATCGGCACCTATTATTATGCGTTCTGCTCCATATTTCTCTATCCAGCCTTTTACCTTTTCTGTATCACTATAAGCCATACTGCCTATCGTGGCATACGCAGCCCCAGCAGCAAACGCACGTTCTATGTCTTCGTCACTCTTTATACCGCCAGACACATCTACTTTCATAGATGATGAGACCAAACACACCTGCTCTATGGTAGAGATATTGACCATATGCGAAGCCTTCGCTCCGTCCAAATCCACCATATGAAGACGCGTAAAGCCCATATCTCTATATTTAACGGTCATCTCTCGTGGGTCACCATAGATACTTACCTTACCATAGTCCCCCTGTGATAGACGCACACAACGTCCTCCTATTATATCTATTGCCGGGATTATCTTCATAGCTCAAGAAAGTTTTTTATCATTTTCTCTCCCACAGCTGCCGATTTTTCTGGGTGAAACTGTACTCCATAGAAATTATCCCTTTTTATAGCAGCCGAAAACTTTCCCATATAATCACAATGAGCTATCGTATATCTATCATCTACCTCTACATAATATGAATGGACAAAATACACTTTACCCTCGCTCACCCCCTCCATAATAGGAGAAGAAAGTCCATAGATATCATTCCAACCCATATGTGGTATTTTTTCCTCTCCCACAAAACGACGCACCGTCATAGGAAATATCCCCAGGCCTTCGGCTCCACCACCTTCCTGACTATGGGCACACATCATCTGCATACCAAGACATATCCCCAGCACAGGAACTTTAAGCGTGGGAAGTACCTTATCCAGGCCTCTGTTTTTAAGTTCTGCCAATGCCGACGATGCTTGACCTACGCCTGGGAATATGACTTTATCGGCCGTACATATTTCGTTCTTGTCACTAGAGAGTACAGCCTTATACCCCAATCGCTCTATGGCAGTCATCACAGAATAGACATTGCCTGCCCCGTAATCTATTATGACTATTTTCATCACAACACTCCTTTTGACGAAGGTATTCCTCCTCCTGTTATACGCACCGCCATCTTTATAGCACGAGCAAAGGCCTTGAAGACAGCTTCTATAATATGATGTGTATTCTCCCCACGAGCCTCTATATGCATATTGGTTCCCGAAGCCATACAGAACGATTCAAAGAAATGACGTGTCATCTCGGTAGGGAAATCACCCACATACTCTCGGCTGAAAGGAGCCAGGTCCCATTCCAAATGTGCTCGTCCCGAAAAATCCATAAGCACCGTCGCACAAGCCTCGTCCATAGGAAGCGAAAAACCATAGCGTTCTATACCCTTCTTACTGCCCAAGGCATTTTTCATACACTCACCCAACGCCAATGCCGTATCCTCTATCGTGTGATGTTCATCTACCTGCAAGTCCCCCTTTACACGCACCGTAAGGTCTATACCACCGTGGTGAGGGATTTGAGATAACATATGGTCAAAAAATCCCAATCCTGTGCTTATCTCTCCACGTCCACAACCATTAAGGTCCACACACACATAGACATCGGTCTCGCTGGTGGTACGATTTTCATACGCTGTACGAGAACCCTGTATTATGAATTTTTCTATATCTCCCCAGTTATTAAAGGCATAAAAACCATTCTGTGGGTCTGACTCCCCATCACACAGACGTATGCCTCGTATCCCCATATTGGCAGCCAACTGCATATCGGTAGCACGGTCTCCTATGACGTATGACGCTGCATAGTCCAGCGTATCGTTCATATATTTTTCTACCATTCCAGTGCCTGGTTTCCGGCGAGGGCTGTTTTCAGATGGCAATGAAGGGTCTATAAGCTCTTCGTCAAATTCTATGCCTTCACCTCTTAGAGTAGAAATCATACGGGAATGTGGCAGTTCAAAATCTTCGGTAGGGAATGACGCCGTACCCAGCCCGTCTTGGTTGGATACCATCACCAGACGATAGTCTGTCGATTTAAGTATAGATGACAGAGCCGTAATTACTCCTGGCACAAATTCCAATTTTTCCAGACTATCCACTTGGTAGTCAACAGGCGGTTCTTTTATGATAGTGCCATCACGGTCTATAAATAGTATCTTTTTTTTCATCAGCCTATATGGGTGTTATATTTTGTGAGTAAGTCTATGAGTAGGTCATTTTCCTGTGGGGTTCCCACCGTTATACGTATGCCTCCACCTATAAGTGGCGGAATATCTCGTTTACGGACAACTATCCCTCCATCTACCAGATAACGATACAGTTCATCACAGCACGCTGTCCTTACAAGGATAAAATTACCCTGCGAGGCATAGACGTGTGTAAAGATACTCATCTTTCTAAGTTCTACCAATAGTCTTTCTCTCTCTCTTAATATCTCATTTTTCCTCTCTTGGAACGTTTCTACATCACACAGCAAAGACAATGCTATTTTCTGTGTCTGGCTGGAAATGTTATACGGTGGTTTTACTTTATTAAGCACCGATATTATCTCCCTAGATGCAAAACACATTCCCAGTCGCAATCCCGCCATACCCCAAGCCTTTGATAATGTTTGAAGAACTATCACATTGGGATATTTATCCAGCAATGACACAGCTGTGCCTTCACTTGAAAAATCTATATAGGCCTCATCTACCACAACCAGACCACGCGTCTTGCTACACAACGCTTCTATATCCACCAGCGGTACAGCCACCCCTATAGGATTGTGTGGAGTGCATATAAAAGTAATCTTGGTATTTTCATTTGCCACCCGCTCATATTCCTCCCAGTCTGGCATAAAAGACGTAGTAAGAGATATGGAACGTAACTCTACGTCATTTATATGAGCACTCACATCATACATAGAATAGCCTGGAATAAATGTAACGATGTTATCTATTCCAGATGGACGACACACACTGCGTATGATGATGTCTATTATCTCATCAGACCCATTACCCAGCAGTATCATATCTTCGGCTACTCCTTTAATGACCGATATACGTTTTTTAAGGAGTCGCTGCATAGGGTCGGGATATCGGTTATATCCCGTGTCATACGGATTTTCATTGGCATCTAAAAATATGGCATCGTCACCGTCATATTCATCACGTGCACAAGAATATGGTGCGAGAGATGCTATATTTGGTCTTAAAATATCATTTATAGAAAATTTCATCTTCTTACATTTTACTCGTTATCTTCCAGTCTTATAGATACCGCACGACTGTGTGCGTCCAGGCATTCGTTCTGTGCCATAGTCATTATGGTTTGTGATAAAGCCTCCAATCCTTCTCTCGTTATAGACTGGAAAGTTATCTTTTTGACAAAGGCGTCCATATTAACCCCGCTATAAGAACGTGCATAGGCACTGGTGGGCAGTGTATGATTTGTCCCCGAAGCATAATCTCCTGCGCTTTCGGGTGTGTAATGTCCCATAAATACAGACCCTGCATCGGTTATCTTTCCTACTATTTCTTCGGGATTATCAACACTTAATATGAGGTGTTCTGGAGCATAGGCATTTGAGAAATCTACACATTGCAATATATCATCTAAGACCACTATACGCGAATGCATAAGTGATTTTGCGGCCACATCTCTACGTGGTAACATATCCAGCTGTCGTTCTACTTCTTTTTCCACCTCACGAGCCAAGGTTTCACTCATAGTAAGCAGTATAGACTGGCTATCGGGACCGTGTTCGGCCTGTGATAGCATATCGGCAGCGACATATCTGGCTCGTGCAGTAGAGTCTGCCACCACCAGCACTTCCGATGGACCAGCAGGCATATCTATCGCTACTCCATAACGCTGTGCTAGTTGTTTGGCGGCCATCACGTATTGGTTACCAGGGCCAAATATCTTATAAACAGCAGGCACAGTTCCTGTACCCAATGTCATAGCCGCTATGGCTTGCGTACCTCCTACCTTATATATTTTATCAACACCACATTGCTGTGCAGTCCACAACACCACGGGATTTACACTGCCGTCCTTCATAGGCGGCGTGCATAGTACCACCTCACCACAACCCGCTACACGAGCTGGCACGGCCAACATAAGCACCGTAGAAAACAACGGAGCCTGCCCTCCTGGCACATATAGACCTACCTTTCCTATGGGACGTATCTCTTGACGGCATACCACACCGCCAGATGTCTCTACCGGCGAAGGGACAGACAACTGTGAGCAGTGGAATTTTTCTATGTTACTTTTGGCTGTAAGGATAGCTCGTTTAAGTTCTTCTGGTACTTTATCTACACAGGCAGTCTTCTCTTCATCACTGACGGCAAAATCATCTATCACTACCCCGTCATACATTTCTGTATAACGAGCGATAGCTACGTCACCCTCTTTTTCTACCGCATCAAATACTTCTCGACACGCTTTTTCTATACGTTCCAGATTTATAGACGAACGTTCGCACAGTTTCTTCCAATCCTCTCGCGGAGGGTAAAGTATAGTTTCCATCTATCTAAAAAATCATTTTTTCTATTGGCAACACCAGTATATCTTCGGCTCCAGCATCTTTAAGAGAACCTATCACCTCCCAGAATTTGCTTTCACTCACCACAGAATGTATAGACACCCAACCCTCCTTTTGAAGGGGCATAACCGTAGGGCTTTTTTTCCCAGGCAAGATATCACATATATTATCTAATGCAGAAGCAGGAGCATTGAGCATTATGTATTTATTATTACGGGCAGATAGCACAGATTTTATACGGAATACCAGTCTGTCCAGCAGTTCTTGTTTTTCGGTAGGCAGGGAAGGAGTGGCAACCAGCACAGCTTCCGATTCCAAGACACGGTCTGTTTCTTTAAGGCCGTTTTTAAGTAACGTACTCCCCGAACTCACTATATCACATATACCATCGGCCAGGCCTATACCTGGTGCTATCTCTACCGACCCCGATATGCAGTGTATCTGTGCATCAATACCTTTTTCATCTAGAAAAACCTGCAATGTACGAGGGTATGACGTGGCTATCTTTTTACCGTTAAAATACTCTGGACCACTATACTGCACATCACGGGGCACTGCCAACGACACACGACAACGTGAAAATCCCAGCGGCATCACTATATAGTTTCCTACGTTTTTTTCATACTCGGTATTAGAACCAATGATAGCTATATCGGCTACACCGTCACGCACATATTGAGGGATATCTGAATTGCGTAGATAGAGTATCTCTATGGGAAAATCAGAAGAGTAAGCCATAAGACTGTCGGCTCCGTTAGATATAGAGATTCCACAATCTTTAAGCAAGCGTATAGAGTCTTCGTTCAGTCGGCCAGATTTCTGAATGGCTATTTTAAGTTTTTTCATCTTTTAATGTTTTTATAAAAAAATAAGCTGCGGTATCACCACAGCCGATTCTTATTTTTTACCCTACTACATAAGACATCATTTCGCCGTGGTGGCAAATATACAACGATGATGAGTATGATGCAGCAGCGTATTTTTCATTTTTCCTATTTTTAATAGCACAAATGTAAGGATTAAATTTTATTCTCCAAACAATACAGAATATTTTTCACGTTTTTTACATTTTTTATAAAAAATCATCAACACGCCATATGTTTTTAAAAAATTTAATCCTCACATAAGGATTTTTAAATATAAATGATTTATCTTTGCCTCGCTTAAGGAGCCTCAGTGGTGAAATGGTAGACACGCATGCTTCAGGTGCATGTGCCTTCAGGGTGTGCTGGTTCGAGTCCGGTCTGAGGCACCCAAATAAAAAACTCCCCGTCAGTGACGGGGAGTTTTTTTTATATCACCATGAAAATCCTTATCCTATCTGCAAATCAAGTCCTGCCCACAGCATAGCTATTATAGCCCCGCCTACCACTATTCTATACCAACCAAAGGCCTTAAATCCATACTTGGTTACAAAACTTATAAAGAATTTGATAGCCAGCAGTGCTACGATGAACGCTACCACGTTACCCACTATGAGCGTCATCATATTACCCTCTATAAGCTCCATTCCTCCTTCCTTAAAGAGTTTGTACACCTTGTAAAGTGTAGCCCCTGCCATAGTAGGCACTGCCAGGAAGAACGAAAATTCAGCGGCGTCCTTGCGTGTCATTCCCTGGGACATACCACCTACTATCGTCGCCATAGAACGCGACACACCAGGTATCATAGATATACACTGGAATAGTCCCACCATAAATGCTCGACGTTCTGTAAGAGGAGTATCACTGCTGCCCTTGTTGAAAATCTTATCACAGAAGAGCATAAATACACCACCTATGATAAGCATCACCGCCACCACCTCGACTCTTTCCAGCATAGCGTCTATCGCATCACTGAAAAGAAGTCCAAGCACCGCCGCAGGCACAAAGGCTACCAGTAGTTTCCAGTAAAAATCAAAACGATGCAGAAAACGTTTCATAGCTCCGGCACCTTCGGGAGCAGGGTTATGGTTCAGGCGGAAAAATCTCTTCCAGTAAAGCACCAGCACAGAAAGTATAGCACCAAACTGAATGATAAAGGTAAACGCCTTGACAAATTCTGTGCTTTCTACACCCAACACATTCTGGGCTATAATCATATGCCCCGTAGATGACACTGGCAGAAATTCTGTAAGACCTTCTACTATTGCTATAATTATGGTATCCAGTATATCCATATCCTATACAATTATTCTTCCTCTTTTTTTTCTTTTTTTTCGTAAAATATAGCCACCATCTCTATCACAAATCCCAGTATCACCACCAACGGAGCCCAGAATATACGACGAGAAGAAAAAATATCTGGATTAAAGACCGTTACGTCTTCGTTATTACCACCACTCATAAGCAGGAATCCCAACATTATGACCACCAGTCCAACCGCCACCAGTATATAATTCTCACGAGTAAAAAGAACTTTTTTCTGTGAACTTTTCATCTTTACACTTTTTTATTTTCAATCAATAATACAAATCTTCAGCCTTCATACGCAAAAATTTGCGGACAGAAACGTGTGCCGACATACCCGTCAGCACGATAGATACCACTATCACCGCCACATACAGTATTCCTATCATACGGAAATCCATCACCACACGGTATTCTGGCAGATACTCATACAGGTAATATATAAGCCCCGTCATACACAATAGTGCGATAACAGCACTCAACAATCCATTCAACATCATTCTACGCACAAATGGACTACTTATAAAACCACGTGTAGCGCCCACCAGCTGCATCGTTTTAATGATAAAACGTTTGGAATATATAGCCAGTCTTACAGCATTATTTATAAGCACCACCGATACCACCAGGAACAACCCCGCAAATGCCACCAGCCATAGCCCTATCGTACGTATATTGGAATTTATCTCGTCCAACATCAAACGATGATATTCCACCGAACGTATCATAGGATTTTCTTGAAGCACCACACCTACCGAATCTATATATGCACTATTGGCATATTGTGATAATAGATACAGTTCTATCTTGTCACTCAATGGATTTTCACCTACAAACTCTACGAAATCTTCCCCTAGGTCATCTTTCAGGACTTGCAGAGCGTCCTCTTTGGAGACATATTTTACGTCTTTTACATAATCGGCCATTCGCAACGACTCCATAAGCTGCTCGCGGTCTGTATCCTTAATACCAGATTCTATGGTAAGCCCCACTGCAAAGTTTTCCTTGATATGACGCGATAGTCTATCTGATGACAACACCAGCAGCCCTATGAGTGCTAGTATAAACAACACAAGCGTCGTACTAGCTGTAACCGATATATATGAACTACGCACACGACGACGTTCATATTTTTCTCTCTTGTTTTTACTCATATATAAGTTATGTATATACCTGTTTTAAAAACGAGGCTAAATTAGTGAAAAAAGACCGTAGTAACACTACTCTTATTTATCCTTTTTACCAAAAAGACCCTTCAATAATCCACTGGCCTTTTCCTTGACAGTTTCTTTGGTTTTTTCTATCGCTTTACTACCCGCTTTTTTCACTTCGCCAGCCACGTAATCTGCGATAGAGGTATGATGCTCCTCTCCATAAGCCACCGAATATTTTGGCGACGTAGCAGGCCCCGTAACCACACCTGCTATCTTTATATTTTCCTCCATAGATGTCTTCACTCCCACAGATGAAAGCGCATTTACCGCATCATCTATCGTCTTATTGACCTCATCAGAAAGCATATCGCGTGGTATAACCATATCTGTAACCATATTCATCTGGAAATCACCCATAGTCATATCACCAGACAGTATAGCTTTTATGCCTGCTACATCAAACGTAGTAGGAGCTATCGTCAATCGACCATCTGTAATAGTGTAACTCATATTGAGGTCTTTTATTTTGGAATCTTTT
>JAFYKQ010000002.1 GCA_017537565.1 Flavobacteriales bacterium | reverse complement strand
GTTCAGATATTTGGTAATCTTAAAAAATAGGTAGAATATGTTTGATTTATACCACAACGTCCTGGAAGTTATGGACATAGAAAACAACACAGATGATAAACATACATCATCTTCCCCCACATATAGCGAACACTGTATATGCCGTGCCGTACGCAATGGTTCGGGGCAGCATATAGTACTTTCTAGTGGAGAAGACTATCGTTATAGCTATGTGATATATATGCCAGCCGGTACTCCTACTATAAAAGATGGCACTCCGGTCAAGGTATTGGACGGGGCAGACGGATTCTTACTCACCACAGGTCGTGCCAGATGTTTTATATCATCTGCCATAGGCTGTAAGATGTGGATATGATAACTCTTTCAAACCTTTAAACTTGATATGATAAAATCAAATTTTTCAATACTCTCACACGTGCATCATCGTATAGAGGCACTAGAGGTCTCACGGCAGATAACGGGAGGCGTGTATAAATCTGTGCGTCCTGCAGGAAGTGATAAAGAAGACATAGTCATCTATGCACAGGACTTTATCCCCAGGGCAGGAGAAACAGCACGAGTAAAGATAGAGATATATTCAGCTCCTGTCTTTTCATCAAGGGAAGATGCTGTGGATATGGTTCCAGATTTCAAACGTCTGGAATATCTATCTGGTCTCATATTTGATGGGATAGACGAGGTCTTTTATGCAGGCTGTCTCACGTGGGTAGAATCACAGCGTTTTTCCAGGGAAGGAGATATGTTCTGTTCTACTATGGAGATATGCGTTTCGTTGAGAGGAGCGTTATAAATGTTAATCATAAAATTACACCCAAATAATAACATAAACTTAAAAGATTAAAATATGGCAAGTATAGCAACATTTGGACTTTCAAAAATCGAAGCCAAAGCAGTAAATGCAGTAGATGGTGATTATAAAATACTAGGTATGACATATCAGGATACCTGTACTCTTACCCAAAACGAACCAGAAGAAATAGAACACTATGCCGAAGAAAGTGATTCGCCTATAGTGAGTGTAAGCCGTCCTGGCAAAATCATACTTTCATTCTCTATAATGGACGCAGATGTCGATACACTGGTGTCTCTATTGGGTGGTAACAAGGGGGAAAATGGTTCTTGGAATGCTCCAGAAGTAATACCAAGCATAGAGATGAGCATACGTGTAACACCAAAATCGGGTATGGTGATAGAAATCCCTCGAGCCAGAGTGGTCGCCAAATTTAACGGCTCATTCTCTCGTAGCGGAGTCTTCCTTATATCGGTTACCGCTACCGTCCTTAAAGCCGACGGTAAAGCCAAAGTGATAGCTACACCTCTATCTATGCAGTAAAAAGACTTGAATGATGGAATTTCTTATTTTTAGGGTTAGTTTTTATAAATAATGTTGAGTTGTTAGTGTATGTAGTAAGTGCGGCGGGCATAGCCCGCCGCACTTTTGGTGTGTATAATTATATGTGTATAATCTATGTTATTACTCCTCCAAATCTATCTGTGTAGATAGTATATCATCAAGTGTATCGGCACGGGATATGAGATGACATCTCCCGTCTTTTACCATCACCTGTGCAGGGCGGAAACGGCTGTTGTACATCGATGCCATTGTGTATCCGTATGCTCCGGCATTCATTATAGCCAGTACGTCACCCTTGCGTATTTCATTTATAGGGCGGTTCTGTGCAAAATTATCGGTCTCACATATGTATCCGGTTACGTTGTAGTCTTTTATTTCTCCCGTAGGATTGGATATGTTTACTATGTGATGATATGCGTCATACATCATAGGGCGTATAAGGTGGTTAAGACCGCTGTTTACCTGTGCAAATGTCGTAACAGGAGCTTGTTTAACCCAGTTTACTCCCACTAGTAGTGTGCCGCTGTCGCTCACTAGGAATTTACCTGGTTCTATCATAAAACATATATCACGACCTGCTTTTTCACAGAAGGCATTAAATGCCACAGATAGTTTTTCCCCTAGACGTTCTACATCTGTCGCACGGTCTGTATCGCGATATTTCACCTTAAATCCACTGCCGAAGTCTATGTACTCCACAGGAAAACGACTGGCTGCACTGAATAGTATTTCGGCACCACGCAAGAAAACATCTACGTCATATATGTCGCTGCCAGTGTGCATATGTATGCCGTTTATCTTAAGGCCAGTCTCACGACATAGCGCCTCTACACGGTCCAGATAGTGTATCGATATGCCAAATTTTGAGTCTATACCACCGGTGCATATCTTGGCATTACCGCCAGCTACTATGTGTGGTGTTATACGAATGCCCACAGGTGTGCCTTTGTGGCGGTGAGCAAATTCTTCGAGTGCCACCATACTGTCTATGTTTATATTCACACCTGCCTCTACCGCCATATCTATCTCTTGCATATCTACGCCACTAGGAGTGTAGATGATTCTTTCTGGAGCAAATCCCGCTTTTAATGCCAGCATTACTTCGTTAATGCTTACAGCATCTATACCACTGCCCATACGACGCATCGTGCGTAGGATATTTATATTACTCAATGCCTTCATCGCATAGTTTATACGACGATGTGGTATTGATGAAAAAGCGTTGTTAAGA
This sequence comes from Flavobacteriales bacterium, assembly GCA_017537565.1. Lineage (GTDB taxonomy): Bacteria > Bacteroidota > Bacteroidia > Flavobacteriales > UBA1820 > Merdimorpha. Next base: position 640 of record JAFYKQ010000002.1, on the reverse strand, counting down.
CGGTTGTATTGGCTCTCTATAGTAGCGATGTCATACACGTATAGCGGCGTGCCATACTGTGAGGCTATTTCTGTTGCCTCTATTCCTCCTATCGTGTAAGTCCCAGATGATGATAATTTTATCATATAATGTCGCGGTGTTTTTATTTCTTTTTACGTGGCAAAAGTACGCCAGATATAAGTGAGAATTTTAAATAAAACAATACAATTTGTTAAAAATTAAACATTTTTTAGCCGCATTGAAATACTTTGAAAAAAAGTGATAAAAAAGAAAAATAACTGTGAAAACTTATAGAAAAGTTGCTACATTTGTCTTTATAACTTGTAAACAATAAATACAATATCATTAATTATATGAAAAGATTATTATTCACCGTAATGTGTGCTGTTTTGGCTGGCCAAATGTCTGCACAGGAATTAAAGGTATCTCGCCCAGTGCCAGATACAATGTATTCTTCATCTATGTATCTCACGGGTGTGGGCCCCAAAAACGGTACTGTCACTATCCAAGGAAAAGAATATCCTATCTATTACACTGGAGAATGGGCAGCACGTTTGACTTTTGAAAAAGGTGAGAACAAAATCACTGTCAAAGCTTCAAATGGCGAAAAAGTAAAATATACTACCGTCTATGCAGATCG
>JAFYKQ010000097.1 GCA_017537565.1 Flavobacteriales bacterium | reverse complement strand
GTGTGCGGTCACCCAATACGTCCCAGTTAAATCCTACGCGAGGAGAGATAAGAACCTTTGTAGAAGGAAGTTTTGATGTGTCTATCTTGCGGTCACCAGCAAATGTTACACCGTCAAATATAGTGTTTTTCTCGATAGAACTTGTGAAGATAGGAATGTCTGCACGTACACCAAATGTAAGGTTGAATTTAGGAGTGATAGTCCAACGGTCCTGTGCATAGAAACCTAGTGTAAGAACGCTAGTGTATGCAAATGGGAATCCACCATCTACTGCATAAACCTGTTTGTAGTAAGAAGCGTTTGAAGTAGGACGTTTAGAAGGGTCGCTACCTGCTGCCACCCAGTTAAGGTGAGCCTTTGCATCTTCATAGAACTGCTCTATGCTGTCATATTTATATTGACCAGCAAATGAGTTGGCAAAACCGTTCTTGAATGTACGGTAGTCACTCTGTGTACCAAATGTAAGCTGGTGGTCTCCTACTATCCAAGTCAAGTTATCCTGAATCTGGAAGATATCTGAATGTAGAAGGTTGTTATAAGAGTTGGCTTCGGTACCAAATGTAGTGAAAGCGTTTGACTTACCACCAGTAGAGCTACCATCACCTATGTTTACTTCTGGGAAGAAACCACCGTCCATAGAGCGGTAGTCACGCAACATAGAGTAACCTACTTTAAGAGTGTTTGACATACGTTCATTGATAGTGGTGTTAAGGTCTGCCATAAAGATGTGGAAGTTGTTATTTCCACGGTAGTAAGAAGAAGAGAAAGGTATGGCAAATTTGTTGGCACCACGACCATTAGGCATAGCACCCGAAGTAGATGGGTAGCTAGTAGAGAATGAACGTAGGTAGAAATACTTAAAGCTCAATGTATTTTTTGTGTCGATGTTCCAGTCTATACGAGCTGTGATACGGTCTGCTTCGGTAGGAACAGAAGACACGTTATATGAACCTGGGTTGTAATCAAAGTTATCGATAAGGAACTGTGCCAATTTTCCTAATGTCTCTTCGTCGGCGATAGAGTAGTTTGTACCGGCAGTAGGAGTAGAGGCATTAGGACGTGGACGCCAGTTAACTGGAGTAGCTATACGGTCCATTTCGGCATTAAGGAAGAAGAACAGTTTGTTCTTAATGATAGGACCGCCTACAGATACACCATAGTGGTTTTCTGTAAAGTCATTTTTGGCTACTTTTACATCTTTTTGGCGTGTACCTTCTAGTTCTGGTGATTTCATATACCAGTATGCAGTACCTTTCCACTGGTTGGTACCAGATTTGGTTACAGAGTTGATACCAGCACCTGTGAAGGCACCGTTACGTACGTCAAAAGGAGCAATCATCACCTGTATCTGTTCTATGGCTTCCAGAGATATAGGTTCTATACCGCTAGCACCCAGTGCAGATGAAAGACCAAATGAGTTGTTAAACGATGCACCATCTACCGTAGTATTGTTATAACGGTATGATGTACCTGCAAAGTTACCATTAGACGCTGTAGGAGTAAGTTTTGTGAAATCTGCCAATGAACGGTCTATAGTAGGAAGACGGTCCATTTTTTCACGAGTGAAGATTTCCTGTGAACCTGTACGGTTTGGGCCAATGATAGGGTTGCGTTCACCTACTATCACCACGTCGTCCAGTGTCATAGTTTCTTCGCTCATTTTGACATCATACACAGCTTCTTCGGCCAGTGCAAGAGAAAGGTTATTTATTACCTCTGTCTTGAATCCCACAAATGAGATTTCTAGAGTGTAAGGTCCACCTATACGCATACCGGCTATGTTATATCTACCATTTGTGTGAGTAGATACAAAATAAACCGTTCCTGTAGGAGTGTGTGTAGCTTTAACAGTTGCTCCTGGTAGGGCTTCACCTTCGGCAGATGTTACCACACCGCCTATGCTGGCTGTTGTTACCTGTGCGGTAGCTACTACGCCAGATGCCAGAAGAACAATCATTAGTGCAAAACTTCTAAAGAATGTTTTCATAAAAAGTTTATTTAATTAATTAGATATTATGATTTATTATTTTATCGATGTTTGGCATGTTTTTTAACAAAACATAAACAATATCCCTATTTTAATTGTCGTGGCAAAGGTACGCAAAACATAACACATAACACAATCATAAGCCATTTTTTATCCCACTTTAACAAATCCCACATTTTAACGCTTTAACATTTTTTTAAGAGTGTTCACTACCATAGCATTAGGGCATAAAAAAGCGACCTCCCGAATCGGGAGGTCGCTTTATATTTACACGATACCGTCATTAAAAAATATCCATAGCTGCCGATGTAGCTGTAAACACATTACCATCTGTAAATTCCATAGTAACGGTTATAACGTGTCCAGATTTTTCCACCGGTTGTTTTCTGGCATAAAGCCCATACATCCACGATAGGAGTTTTCTGTTTTCGGTATTGAACTGGGATAGTGGCTCTTTTATCACCAACCCATTATCATTCCTCTTACCTATCTTTATCTTGTCATAATCAAAATCATTTGCCAGTACTTCTGCATAAGACATAAATGATATATCCAGCACATCTGCAAGGTCTGTACCAGCAGGGTGGGCAGCGTCATAATCTTTGGACGAAGTAACGGTTATCTTTTTTATGGGAGTATATGTTACGCCAATACCACTAATGGCAGCACATATCAAGCTTACTTTTTTAGGCAAATCCACATCGTTATGTGCATACATAAGAGAATCATAGGTCTCAAAATCCATCTTCCAATGCTCTCGGTCACCCTTCATCTTTTCACCATCATCAAACATCCCAGATAAGAAACCCGCAACATAACCACCATTTATAGCGTCGTTATTAACATCTTTATTTAAAAATGTTATACGAGCAAAGTGATTGGGATATAGGTTAGTCCACGAGATATAAGAATTACTACCACCTACATTCACAGTACAGGGTTTAGCGGTATTGGTATAACTCACTATAGCATTATCATAAATAGGAAGGTCTCCACTCCCAGAACCAGAATCTTTACTGCAGCTTACGCTTAGCATTCCACACACAGCCATTACCATGGCAACAATTGTTATTTTTCTCATAATCAAAATATACTATTGGTTTGACTATACAAATGTAAAACTTAAAAATCTCCGTATGCAAAAAAAAACAATTTTAACTTTAAATTTAACCATTTAATAAAAAAGCGACCTCCCGAGATTTCGGGAGGTCGCGTCTTTTTATGTAAATATGTCTTTATTTACTCTTTATCACCCCATACGTTTGATGAAAGACGCAGGTATGATTTGTAACGCCATAGAGCATTTTCCTGTGTGGCACGGAATAGGTCTTCGGCTTCGACAGGGAATGCCTTTTTAAGCGAAGAGAAACGTACTTCATTCAAGATAAAGTCTTGGAAAGCGTCCCAGTTAGGCTCTTTGCTATCCAGCGTGAATGGGTTTTTGCCTTCGGCTTCCAGTGCTGGGTTGTAACGATACAAGTGCCAGTAACCACACTCAACAGCACGTTTTTCAACCTCCTGTGAGTTTGTCATACCAGCCTTGATACCGTGGTTGATACATGGAGAATAAGCAATGATAAGTGATGGACCGTCATATGCTTCGGCTTCTTTCATCGCTTTGAGCAACTGAGCGTTGTTGGCACCCATAGCTACCTGTGCTACATATACATAACCATAAGAAATAGCCATCATACCCAGGTCTTTCTTACGTATGCGTTTACCCGATGTAGCAAATTTGGCTATCGCACCTATAGGTGTAGATTTAGATGACTGACCACCAGTGTTTGAGTAAACCTCGGTATCCAGTACCAGTACGTTTACATTTTCACCACTTGCCAGTACGTGGTCAAGACCACCATAACCTATGTCATAAGCCCAACCGTCACCACCTATAATCCACTGGCTACGTTTAGTAAGGTAACCTTTCAGTATGATGATTTCGCGGCATATATCACAGTCACAACCACCGCACATCTCTTCTATCACGGCAGCCAGACGTTCTGCTTCTTTAACATCGTTGCGTTTTTCTATCCATTCTGCAAACGTTGCTTTCATTTCCTCTGGGCATTCATCGCTCGCTATGGCACGATTCATAAGCTCTACCAGACGGCTACGCATACGTTCGCTACCCAGACGCATACCAAGACCAAACTCGGCGTTATCCTCAAATAGTGAGTTAGCCCAAGCAGGACCCTGACCTTTGGCATTTGTCGTATATGGAGATGCTGGGAATGAACCAGAATAGATAGAAGAACAACCAGTAGCATTGGCTACCATAGTGTGGTCACCAAATAGCTGGCTCACCAGTTTAACGTATGGAGTCTCACCACATCCCGCACAAGCACCAGAATACTCAAACAATGGCTGTGAGAACTGGCTGTTTTTAACGTTCTGTGATTTATCTACCACTTCTTTATAACCTACATTGGCGTGTAGATGTTCAAATAGACTCTGTTCACCCATCATTTCGGCCAGCGGAGTCATAACAAGTGATTTCTCCTTGGTAGGACATACTGCCACACAGTTGTTACAACCTGTACAGTCTAGTGGAGATACCTGGATACGGAACTTGTATGCTTTAAGTGATGCAGCACCCTGTTTTGTTTCTACGCCTTCTGGAAGAGCAGCAGCTTCTTCATCTGTAAGAAGGAATGGACGTATAGCAGCGTGAGGACATACATAAGCACACTGGTTACACTGGATACATGTAGCTGAATTCCATTTAGGAACAGTAACAGCTATACCACGTTTTTCATATGCAGCAGTACCAGCAGGAAGTGTACCATCTTCATATCCTTTGAATACGCTTACAGGTAGGTCATCACCCATCTGTGCATTTACAGGGTCACACACCGCTGTAACAAAATCTGTAGGAGTAGGACGTTCTGGTGTTTCTGGTACAAATGTAGCTTCTATTTCTGCCCATTCGGCTGGTACTTCTACCTTGATGTATTCGCCACCACGGTCCACAGCTGCGTAGTTTTTCTCAACGATATCGGCACCTTTTTTACCATAGCTCTTCTCGATGAAGTGTTTCATCTCTTCTACGGCTTTTTCATAAGGGATAACATCGGCTATCTTGAAGAATGCAGACTGAAGAATAGTGTTTGTACGTCCACCAAGACCTATCTCGCGAGCTATCTTGGTAGCGTTGATTATATAGAAATTGATGTGTTTTTTGGCAAGTATGCTCTTAACGCTATCTGGCAATAGGGCTTTGGTTTCTTCCTCGTTGTAAAGGCTGTTAAGAAGGAATGTACCACCGTCCTTGATACCACGCAACATATCATATTTTGTAAGATATGGTGTAACGTGACAAGCTACAAAGTTTGGTGTAGTTACCAGATATGGAGTATCGATAGGCTTATCACCAAAACGCAAGTGTGAGCAAGTGAAACCACCAGATTTTTTAGAGTCATATGCAAAGTATGCCTGGCAGTATTTATCGGTAGATTCACCTATGATTTTGATAGTGTTTTTGTTGGCACCCACAGTACCATCGGCACCTAGACCATAGAATTTAGCTTCAAATGTAGTAGCGTCTGCCAATGCTATCTCTTCTTTCATAGGAAGAGAAAGGAACGTAACGTCGTCCACGATACCTATCGTGAAGTTGTTTTTAGGTTCTGGAAGTTCCAGATTTTCATATACAGACATTATATGAGCTGGTGTAACGTCTTTTGAAGAAAGACCATAACGACCACCTACTACCTGTATGTCTGAACCTTTTTCAAACAGCACTGTACGTACGTCCTGATATAGAGGTTCGCCAGCACTACCTGCTTCTTTTGTACGGTCTAGAACTGCTATGCGTTTAACTGTTTCTGGAAGAACAGAAAGGAAGTGTTTGGCACTGAATGGACGGAATAGACGTACCACAACAACACCCACTTTTTTACCCTGTGCGTTAAGGTAATCCACTGTCTGGCATATAGTCTGTGTAGCACTACCCATAGCTATAACTACGTTTTCGGCATCTGGAGCACCATAGTAGTCAAATAGGTTATACTTACGACCACATACAGCAGATACTTTTTCCATATACTCCTGAACTATCTCTGGAAGAGCGTCATAGTATCTGTTGGCAGATTCTACCGACTGGAAGTGTACGTCCTGGTTCTGTGCAGTACCACGAGTAACAGGCGCGTTAGGGTTAAGAGCACGTGCACGGAATTCTGCCAATGCTTTTTCGTCTATAAGAGCTTTAAGAGATTCGGCATCTATCTCTTCTATCTTCTGTATCTCGTGAGAAGTACGGAAACCATCAAAGAAATGTACAAATGGTACACGTCCTTTAAGTGTAGAAAGATGTGCAACACCAGCCAAGTCCATAGCTTCCTGTACACCAGCCGAAGCCAACATCGCAAAACCTGTCTGACGAGCAGCCATCACGTCACCGTGGTCACCAAATATAGAAAGTGATGATGTAGCCAGTGCACGAGCAGAAACGTGGAACACCGCAGGAAGCAATTCACCTGCTATCTTGTACATATTTGGAATCATAAGTAGAAGTCCCTGTGAAGCTGTATATGTGCTAGTAAGCACACCTGCCTGCAAAGAACCGTGTACAGCACCTGCTGCACCACCTTCAGACTGCATTTCTACGACTTTTACTTTTTCTCCCCAGAAGTTTTTCTTACCAGCAGAAGCCCATTCGTCCACCAGTTCTGCCATCGTAGAAGATGGAGTGATAGGGTAGATAGCTGCTAGTTCTGAAAACAGGTAAGAAACGTGTGCTGCGGCATAGTTACCGTCACACGTAATGAATTTTTTTTCTTTTGCCATTGTTTTCTGTGTATTTATGTTTATTTATTTTTTTCCTGTATGTATGCATCTATGGCAGCAGCCGCACGACGACCTGCACCCATAGCCAGAATAACGGTAGCTGCACCAGTCACAGCATCACCACCTGCAAATACTCCCTCGCGGGTGGTAGCACCTTCTTCTGTAGCGGTAATAGTTCCACGACGACCTGTTTCCAGACCCGGTGTTGTCATCTTGATAAGAGGGTTTGGACTAGTCCCCAACGACATTATAACAACGTCTGCCTCTATATCGTGCTGTGAACCTTCTATAACGATAGGACGGCGACGACCTCCCTCGTCTGGTTCTCCCAGCTCCATCTTCACACAAGTGATAGATGTTACAAATCCAGCCTCGTTACCGTGTATAGACGTAGGATTGGTAAGGAACGCAAAATGTATGCCTTCTTCCTTGGCGTGGTGTACCTCTTCTACACGTGCAGGTAGTTCTTTTTCTGTACGACGATACACGACAGTAACATCGGCTCCCAGACGTTTGGCTGTACGGGCAGCGTCCATAGCCACATTACCACCACCTACTACTACCACACGATTACCTACATATATAGGTGTATCGGCATCTTTTTGGTATGCGTGCATAAGGTTGGCACGGGTTAGGAATTCGTTGGCACTTACCACTCCATTGAGGTTTTCTCCCTCTATACCCATAAAATTGGGAAGGCCGGCACCACTACCTACAAATACCGCTTCATAACCGTCCTCGTCCATCAGTGAGTCTATCGTTACCGTACGTCCCACTATGACATTAGTCTCTATCTCTACTCCCAGGTCTTTTACGTTCTGTATTTCGGCTGCTACTACTTTTTCCTTTGGCAGACGGAATTCTGGAATACCATATGATAGCACTCCACCGGCCGTATGCAGAGCTTCAAATATCTTAACCGTATAACCTCTTGTAGCCAATTCTCCCGCACAGGCAAGACCCGCAGGACCACTACCTATAACTGCCACCTTATGACCATTTGATGGCTGTACCTCTACTTTTACCTTTTTGCCCATAGCACGCATAGTGTCGGCCGTGTAGCGTTCTAGCTTTCCTATGGACACTGGTTCTCCTTTTATACCTACCACACAAGAACCTTCGCACTGTGTTTCCTGTGGACATACACGACCACATATAGCAGGTAGGGCACTATCGCGAGCTATGACTGCGGCAGCAGCCTCTACATCGCCTTTTTTAAGTTCACGTATAAAGGCTGGTATCTGCACGTTTACAGGACAATCCTGCACACAACGTGGATTCTTACAATCCAGACAGCGTGATGCTTCCAGAATGGCTTCTTCTCCTGTGAAACCATAGCACACTTCCTCAAAATTGGTAGAACGTACCTGTGGGTCTTGTTCCTGAGGATATACACGAGGTGTTTTTACTGCCATAGCCTTATTATTTTGATTCTTGTGATAATTTTTCCATACACTGACAGTCCTTCTCTTTCTCCATCTGTCTATACATAGCACTACGACGCATCGCACCATCAAAGTCCACCAGATGTGCATCAAATTCTGGACCATCTACACAGGTAAAACGAGTCTGTCCACCCACCGTCACACGACAAGCACCACACATACCCGTACCGTCCACCATCAGTGAGTTAAGCGACGCGATAGTAGGTATGTCATATTTTTTGGTAGTAAGAGCTACAAATTTCATCATTATCATAGGACCTATGGCTATCACCTGGTCAAAATGATGTCCTTCTTCTACCAGTTTTTCAAGCAGCCCTGTTACAAGCCCACTGAAACCTTCGCTGCCATCATCGGTAGCTATATGCACACGAGCACCCAATGCACGCATCTCATCAGATAGCAGGATATAGTCTTTACTCTTACCCCCTATGATGACATCTGTCTGTATACCACGCTCTTGCAGCCATTTGACCTGTGGATACACAGGGGCTGCACCTACACCGCCTGCCACAAAAAGACGAGAGGTGGATTTCAATTTTTCTTCACTCTCGTGAATGAATTCTGATGGGTGTCCCAGCGGCCCTACGAAGTCTGTAAAACAATCCCCGTCTTTAAGGGCACATATCTTACGCGATGAAGCACCTATTATCTGCACCACAAGAGTAATAGTTCCTGCCTGTCTGTCATAGTCACATATCGTGAGAGGGATACGTTCACCGTTTTCTCCCACACGTACTATAACAAACTGTCCAGGCTGTGCAGCACGAGCCACACGCGGAGCATATACCTTCATACCGTATATGCAGGGTGCCAATAGTTTATGTTCTGATATTTCGTACATAATGTCTTTCCTATATGTATAGTTTTAGCTCACAAAAGTACTAATTACATACGATTTAGCCAAAATTTAGGCTGTTATTTATGCTTTTATACTTTTTATGACCATCTTTTTGCACAAATATCAAAATTTCAGCCAAAATTTACATCATTCTGCACTATAAAATTGTGTTCGCCCCCAGGGCGAACGCAATAAAAAAGGCACGCCTCGATAGAGGCGTGCCTTACTGCCCGTATGGCATATATATTATTCTGTAAGAGCTTCTTTTATACGACGAATGGCTTCTGAAAGAACCTCTTCGCTAGCGGCATAAGACAGACGTATGCAATCGTCATTACCAAACGAAGAACCTGCTACAAGTCCTACGTGAGCTTCGGCTAGTAGGTACATACATAGGTCGTCTGATGTCTTAATCTCATGACCACGCAATGTCTTTCCTTTATAAGCAGAAATATCTGGGAAAGCATAGAATGCACCATAAGGTATATCTGTCTTAAATCCAGGTATTTCGGCAAGACCTTTAAGAACCAACTCACGACGACGTGCAAATACCTCTACCATAGGTTTTACCACTTCCTGTGGGTCTGCCAATAGAGCCGTTACAGCAGCTATCTGTGCCACAGAGTTTGTACCAGATGTTACCTGTCCCTGGAAATTATCACAAGCCTTGGCTATCCAGGCAGGAGCACCTATGAAACCTATACGCCAACCTGTCATAGCATAAGCCTTGGCAAGACCATTGATAACGATAGTCTGGTTGTAAACCTCTGGGAATTCGGCGATAGATGTGTGACCTTCTGGAGTGAAGTTTATGTGTTCGTATATTTCGTCAGATATAATGTAAACATTAGGATGTTTGGCTAGTACTTCTGCCAGAGCCTTGAGTTCTTCACGAGTATATACAGCCCCAGTAGGGTTGGATGGTGAAGAATAGATGATGGCTTTGGTACGAGGAGTGATAGCTGCTTCCAGCTGTGCTGGAGTGATTTTATAGTTGGTAGAAATATCGGTAGGCATTACCACAGGAGTACCTTCGGCTAGCTTAACGATTTCTATGTAGCTCACCCAGTATGGTGCAGGAACTAGGACTTCGTCACCTTTGTCCACAAGGACTTGCATCACGTTATAGATAGAGTTTTTGGCACCAGTAGATACCACTACCTGTGATGGCTCATAAGTAAGGTTGTTATCGCGTTTGAACTTGTGGCATACGGCTTTTTTAAGTTCTGGATAACCAGCCACAGGAGAGTAGAAGCTATAGTTGTCATCTATGGCTTTTTTGGCCGCGTCTTTTACTACGTCTGGAGTAAAGAAGTCTGTTTCTCCCAGTGATAGAGAGATAACGTCCACGCCTTGTGCTTTCAGTTCACGTACTTTGGCACTCATAGCCAGTGTAGCAGATGGTTCCAAACGCTCTATGCGTCCCGATAGTTTAGTTGATGTTTTTTCCATAATAATTAGTATATGTTTTTGATATTTATGTGCACTTTTCATATCGTACTGCAAAGCTAATAAACACTAATGGATTTAAGTCATAATTTTTTAAATTTATTTATCACGTGTTCTTATGCTGATTTTATATTTGGTATGGTGGAGTAAAAGAAGTACATTTGTCATTTAAATGAGTATTCATTATGAAAATCATTGTCCCCATATCCATAGTACCAGACATTTACTATCCTGTGGAAAATCACACGTCTGCCACTGGTGTAAATGTACCCGATACATATCTAGATGTAAATCCTCTGGATAAACAGACTTTGGCGGCTGCTATGTCGATATGTGATAATGTAGAAGTGGTACACGTAGGTGACACTCCTCGCGACAAAGCATTGAGATACACCATAGCTATGGGGGCTGGCTCCATTACACATATATGTGCTACAGCATACGACGCTTATACTACGGCTCATCATATAGCCTCCTATGTAAAGGACTATGACATCATCATGTGCAGTAATGCTTCGTGGGATTATGCATCGGGACAGACAGCCGAATATCTTTCAGAACTACTGGGAATACATCTTATAAAAGATGTTTCACACATAGAAAAAGACAGCTGTGGCAAGATTCATATAACGTGCTCTCATAGCGACTGTGTGGAGAGAATAAAAGACATCACCACACCAGTCATTCTATCCTGCGACAAATCCATCTTCCCAGCCGAATCTGTCAAGATACCATCTATGCGTGATATGATGCTATCTATGCGACAGGCCATAAACACAGTAACACCTACCACAACTCCGCAATCACGTACCACATATAGTAATTACTCTCCTGCCAAATCTCGTCCAAAGGTTAAAATGATGACTCTGGACGATATAGATAAGATAGCAGACATACTACTAGAGGAGCCTTGTATTTCAACCGATGAAAATGATGGGGTGGTTTCTCTTTTTTCTGGAAGAGTAGAGGCCTCTGTTTCTATCACGGGTAATCCTTGTGCTGTTCCATATCCCATCACAGGAGAGAAGACTACACTACCTGCACATAGAGATTTAAAAGACTCCCCAGTGATTATAAGCGGAGGTATGGGTTGTACAGACGATGACTGGGTGATGATAGATAAAATAGCTGCCAACATCAATGCTGCCGTAGGTTGTACGCGACCTGTGTTCCACAGTGGAAAACGTCCCTACTACCAACACATAGGGCAGACCGGCACACGTGTAAAACCTCGCGTGTATATGGCATTGGGTATAAGCGGAGCATTGCAACACATAGGAGGAATGATGAAATCGGGAGTAGTGATAGCGGTAAATACAGACCCTGCTGCTGCCATATTTTCATATTCAGACTATGGGATAGTGGCCACCGTAGGCGAATTCCTAGATGCATTGGATAAAAGTTTAACACATAAAATATAGGCATCATACACAAAAAGAACTATTTTTCCTATGCGATAGCACACAGACTATGAGTATGGAACAGAACACATTTGTAACATTATCGTTACACCTTATAGCACACAATGATGCTCATAGGGGTTCTTATACTATGTTTCTTTCTTGTCCAGAAAAGGAGCGATACATACCCATCATAATAGGTGCTATGGAAGCACAGACATTGGCCAGTCTTAATTCAGACAACAGGACAGAACGCCCACTAATGCACGAGACATCATATCAAATGCTCTCGGCAAATGACATCACAATAGACAAAGTGTTGATACACAAGTTTATAGATGGCATATTTCACTCATATATCTATACTCGCTCCACATATGACGGTCGTATATCGGTGATTGATTCTCGCACGTCTGATGCGGTAGCGATGGCCATCATAACAGATGCTCCTATCTACACCTATCAACATATAATAGATGAGACCAGTATCATACTAAAAGAGGTATCACCCATAGATACATCGGCCTATAAACAGGATAATGCGATAGTGGCATCAGACATCGCACTGCTTAGAGAAAAGATGGAACGTGCCGTAGGCGTAGAAGACTATGAGGAGGCCGCCCGATTACGGGACCAGATAAAAAACATAGAAACCAGATACAAACCATAATTAATCACACTATAGATATAAATCATAACACATAATCATAATGAAAAAAACATTTTTATTTATCCTTACACTGGCATTTGCTACACTGGTAAATGCACAAGAAATAGGTGACACTCTACCTGTGGCAGATAGTATCGCCGCCGCAATAGAGATAGCCGACGCTGCTCCCCAAGAAGCCATAGATGCCGCTACACCTACCGTAAACTTTATCCCCAGCCAAGGCATAACATTTGGAGGGATAGTAAAGGGTATCATAGGTCTTGCCGTGTTACTGCTTATACTGGTGGCACTGAGTGAAAACCGCCGAGCCATATCCTGGAAACTGGTGGGTATAGGTCTTGCTATGCAGATACTCATTGCTCTGGGTATACAAGAGGTAGGATTTATAGGTAGTATATTTGAATGGATAAGCCGTGGATTTGTAAAGATACTCGACTTTTCAAAAGAAGGCGCCGAATTTATATTTGGTGGGCTTATGGACCAGAACAAATTTGGTTACATATTCTGTTTCCAAGTCCTACCTACCATCATATTCTTTTCGGCACTCACATCGGTACTATTCTACTGGGGTATCATACAGAAAGTGGTAGGAGGTATGGCTCGCGTTATGACTCGTTTTATGGGTATATCTGGTGCCGAGAGTCTTTCGGTGACAGGTAATATATTCCTGGGACAGACCGAAGCTCCTCTTATGATTAAACCATACATAGCACGTATGAACCGTTCTGAAATACTACTGGTGATGACCGGTGGTATGTCAACACTAGCGGGAGGTGTTCTTGCGGCATACATATCTTTCCTGGGTGGTGATGACCCTGTACTAAGACAGGAGTTTGCTCGCAATCTGCTTATGGCATCTGTAATGGCAGCACCTGCAGCTGTCGTTGCTTCCAAGATTCTATGCCCACAGACAGAAAAAGTAGATGGTAACGTGCAAGTCTCTATGGATAAAATAGGTTCAAATTTCCTAGACGCTATCTCTCGCGGTACTACCGAAGGTCTTAAATTGGCTGCCAATGTAGCCGCAATGCTGGTGGTTTTTGTAGCATTTATAGCTCTTGTGAACTACATCATATCGGCAGTATCGGGACTTGTTGGACTGGACACACTGGTAGCCGACTGGACAGATGGTCGTGTTACAGTAATCAATCTTCAATCTATACTTGGTATCATATTTGCTCCTCTTATGGGTATAATAGGTGTGCCTTGGGCCGATGCTACCGAGGTAGGTTCACTGCTGGGACTTAAAGTCATCATGAGTGAATTTGTGGGATACACAGAACTGGCTGCATACAACGCTGCAAATGTCTTTATAACACAAAAGGCTGTTGTTATGGCTACATTCATACTTTCTGGTTTTGCCAATTTTGCATCGATAGGAATACAGATAGGAGGCATAGGTGCATTGGCTCCCGAAAAACGTTCTGTTCTTGCGTCGTTTGGTATGAAGGCTCTCATAGGAGGAACTATTGCTTCGCTTCTTTCGGCTACAGTAGCCGGAGCGCTTATAGGTTAAACATTAAAAACCACACACGATGATTAAACTATATAAATACATCAACAGTATAAATCTGCTATCCATCATATCCATCATATTGCTATGGGTAAATCACGTCATGGGTACAGATTTTCTCTCTCACGTGATAGTAAATAATTACATAGCTCTCACTGCTGTTTATTCACCAGGAATACTGGTAGTGTTACAGGTTATAATAATAGCTATACAGGCGGTATCTCGTCGCGAGGTAGAATACTACCAGAAGGTAGCTGCACTATTTTCTTTTATAAACCTTGCACTATATCTGGCTTATTTAATGTACACAAAATATTCATAGTTCCACGTGGAACATTGATGTGATTTAAATGGGGTGTTCCACGTGGAACACCTCTTTTTTTTATATCAAAAAAGTTGTTTGGGATATAAGGCATAAAACGTACTTTTGCAGTGTAAAAAGAAAAAAGAAAAATGGCAGTATTTGATACAACCTATGATGTGATAGTGGTAGGCGGTGGACACGCTGGTAGTGAGGCCGCACGTATAGCTGCCCGTATGGGAGCATCTACACTTCTTATCACACAGAACCTACCTTCCATAGCACAGATGTCCTGTAACCCTGCTATGGGTGGTATAGCCAAAGGACAAATAGTACGCGAAATAGATGCCTTGGGTGGATATTCTGGAATAGTTACAGATATGACAGGCATACAGTTTAAAATGCTCAATATGTCCAAAGGCCCCGCTATGTGGAGTCCCCGTGCCCAGTGTGACAAATACCGTTTTTCTGAACAATGGCGTTTGGAACTGGAACACACAGACGGCCTAGACCTTTTTGCCGATACAGTAACAGGTGTAAAGGTAGATAACAGCGGTACGGTAACAGGTGTAAAGACTTCGCTGGGGGTAGAGATAGGATGCCGCACCCTTATCCTTACCAATGGAACATTCTTAAATGGTATAATACATATAGGTGAAAAACAATACGGCGGTGGACGTATAGCCGAACCCGCTGCCGAAGGTCTTACCGAATCTCTGGTAGGATTGGGGTTTGAAAGCGGACGTATGAAGACCGGTACACCGCCACGTATAGACTCTCGTTCGCTGGATTTTTCTGTAATGACAGAACAGAAAGGCGATGATGTTCCTTCACGTTTTTCATTTTCAGACACACGTATAATGCTCCCACAGGTGAGCTGTTATATGTCCTACACCAATGAAAGTGTCCACGAAGCATTGCGTGAAGGTTTTGACCGTTCACCTATGTTTACAGGTAGAATAAAGGGAGTAGGTCCTCGTTATTGCCCATCGGTAGAGGATAAGATAAACCGTTTTGCCGAAAAGAGTGCACACCCTGTATTTGTCGAACCCGAAGGACTGGGAACGATAGAAATGTACATAAACGGTTTCTCTACTTCGCTACCCGAAGACATACAGATGAAGGCATTGCGTCGTATAAAAGGATTTGAAAATGCCAAGATGCTACGCCCCGGTTACGCCATAGAATACGACTATTTCCCTCCTACACAGCTCACCGCAACACTGGAAACCAAACTGGTAAAAAACCTATATTTTGCAGGGCAGATAAACGGTACTACCGGTTATGAAGAAGCCGCTGGTCAAGGTCTGGTAGCAGCCATAAATGCAGTACGTCGTTTAAGAGGAGAAAGCGAATTTATATTGCGTCGAGATGAAGCCTATATAGGCGTTCTCATAGATGACCTCATCACCAAAGGCACCGAAGAACCTTACCGTATGTTCACCTCCCGTGCCGAATATCGTACACTATTACGTGGTGATAATGCCGATATACGTCTTACTCCTATGGCACATAGTATGGGTTGTGTGAGTGATGAAGCATTGCGTAGAGTAGAGGAAAAGATAGAAAAATCGGGTATGCTGGTGGAATACCTACGTGAAAAATCTATCACGGTAGAAGAGGGTAACGTACTTCTAGAAAAAAGAGATTCGGCTCCTATGGTACAAGGTTGCAAGGCCGACAAAATCCTTGCCCGTCCAAATATCACGATGAACGATGCTCGTGAATACTTCCGCGGAGTGGAAGATTTTATACAGAAAAACGACATAAAACCCGATGCCATACAGCAGGCCGAAATCCACGTCAAATACCAAGGCTATATAGATAAAGAACGCGATGCTGCCGATAAGATAACTCGACTAGAAAATGTCATCATTCCAGATGACTTTGACTATATGCGTATAAATTCTATAACGATAGAGGCTCGCCAAAAATTAGATAAAATCCGTCCAAAGAATATAGCACAGGCTTCACGTATAAGTGGAGTAAGCCCAGCCGATATTTCGGTACTGCTTATATTTTTGGGTAGATAAAATGTTAAAATAAGTCGTTCTATCCAGATTATATGTGATAAAATGGTGGAGTGAAAAAATCTGAATGTTAATAAAATTTTACTATTTATATTTAATACGCTGTAAAATAAATATTTACAGCGTATTTTTATATATTTTATAATTTAAGAAATGATTCTTAAATTATCTAAATGTTTCTTTTTTGTATAAAATTATCCCCTTTTTGTGCAAAAAATTAATTATCACTATTTTTTCTATACATATACATAGTTATCTTCCTTTAAGAGTATCATTTTTTATCAATGTAAAAAAAATGAACGTTCATTCCGTTAAATAATGATTTTTTAACACTTTTTTTATTTTATATAACTTACTTTTGCATTCAGTGAATGAACGTTCATTCATTTTTTATAATAGATTTATATGATAGAAAAATTTTTAAGCCAGACTTCTTTTACCTCACAGGAAGATTTTATGAAAAACTTTGAGGTAAAAATACCTGAAAATTTCAACTTCGGGTATGACGTAGTAGATGCTTGGGCAGAAATAGAGCCAGATAAAAAGGCTATGCTGTGGATAAGCGACAAAAAAGAAAAAATAGAATTTACATTTGCCGATGTAAAAAGAGAAAGCGACCGTGCTGCTTCCTTTTTCCTGTCATTGGGTATAAAGAAAGGCGACAGAGTGATGCTTATACTTAAACGTCACTATGAGTTTTGGTTTTCTATCATAGCTCTACATAAAATAGGTGCTGTGTGTATCCCTGCTACACACCTTCTTATGAGTCACGATATAGTCTATCGTGCCAATGCTGCCGGGATACGTATGATAGTAGCCTGTGGAGATAAAGAAGTAACAGACCGCATAGATGCTGCTATGGGTGATTCTCCTAGTGTACAGTACAGGGTATCTATAGGTCCATACGTACCTCACGGGTGGTATGATTATAACTATGGTGTAAAAAATGCTGCTCCATTTGTACGTCCAGAACACGTGAACAGCAATGACGACACTATGATAATGTATTTTACATCGGGTACTACTGGTAATCCCAAAATGGTAGCTCACGATTTTACATATCCTCTGGCACATATCATTACTGGTAAATATTGGCACAATCTAGACGAGAAGAGCCTGCATTTTACACTGGCAGATACAGGTTGGGGTAAAGCAGTATGGGGCAAACTATACGGACAATGGATATCTGGAGCCTGTGTATTTATTTATGACTATGAAAAATTTGTTCCTGTAGAAGTCCTGGAAATGATAGAAAAATATCATATAACTTCTTTCTGTGCACCTCCTACAGTGTATCGTTTTATGATACGCGAAGACGTAAAAAAATATGACCTTTCATCTCTTAAATATTGCACCATAGCAGGTGAAGCCCTCAATCCCGAGGTTTATCGCCAGTGGAAAGAACTTACCGGTATAAAACTGATGGAGGGTTTTGGACAGACAGAAACTACACTTATCATAGCTTCATATCCTTGGATAGAACCAAAGACCGGTAGTATGGGTATACGTAATCCTCAGTATGATGTAGATATAGTTGATAGCGAAGGACGTAGTGTTCCAGATGGCGAAGAAGGACAGATAGTAATACGTACACACGGTAAAAAAGTTTTAGGTCTTTTCAAAGAATACTACCGCGATAAAGAAAAGACAGCACGTTCTTTCCACGATGGTGTTTACTATACTGGTGATGTAGCAAAAAGAGACAGTGATGGGTATTTCTGGTTTGTAAGCCGTGCCGATGACGTGATAAAGAGTTCGGGATATCGTATAGGACCATTTGAAGTGGAGAGTGCTCTTATGACACACCCTGCCGTAGTGGAATGTGCCATAACAGGTGTGGCAGACGAGATACGCGGACAGATAGTAAAAGCTACCATAGTCCTGGCTCAGAAATACAAGGAAATGGCCGGTGAAGGTCTCATAAAAGAAATTCAGGATTTTGTCAAAAATATAACAGCTCCTTATAAATATCCACGAATAGTGGAATTTGTAAATGAACTACCCAAGACCATAAGCGGTAAAATACGCCGAATAGATATACGTAACAAAGACAAATAAAATATTTTATATCACAAGATAAGAGCATTTCAATAGAAATGCTCTTTTTGTATTATATCACTTAATTATTGTACATTTGCCTTGTCAATGTGAAATATAGCTATACAAATGGATTTTGAAGCTCTTAAAAAGAAATACATAAAACATTTACGAGCCACCAGAGAAAAGATAAACATATTTATCTATGACTCAAAAGATATCGTAAATAAAGTACTCAATACCACCAGTATCATAGCTGCACTGCTGGGTATAGCTACTCTTATATTTGACCACGGTTATGAAAATACACCTTCTCACGACCTGTTTATACATATAGTATTCCGTTCTATACTGGCATTTTACTATATAAAATTCATTCTGGGATATATATATAGTTTCTCACCTATTAAATACTTTAAGGAGAATCGTGTGGCAGGAGCTTTGCTTGTCATAATACTATGTATGCTCATATATGATGCCACATCACCCGTATGGGTTACAAGTATATTTACAAGTGTACTGGGTGTTGAAAATCCTCATATATTTTCTGTGATAGTAGAACAATTTTCATTCTTATTGCTTCTTGTCATAGAATTAGGACGGGCATCATCTATGTTACCATCTATGAATATGTCTGCTCCAAAACTATTTGTAATGTCATTTGTGATACTCATATCGATAGGTTCTGGACTACTTATGTTACCGCGTATGAGTGTAGATGGTGTAGAATTATCATTTATAGATGCTCTATTTACCGCTACATCGGCATCGTGTGTAACGGGATTAAGTACAGTGGATATAGCCGAAATTTTTACCATAAGAGGACAGATAATCATTATGCTGCTCATACAGTTGGGTGGACTTAATATCATAACATTTGCATCTTTTTTCCTTATACTTTCCAAAAAAAACATAGGAATACGTTCACACGCTCTTATAAAAGACTCTCTGGAAACAAACAATTTTACAGATAGTATGAGCCTGCTACGAGAAATTTTTATATCTACTTTTACAATAGAAATAATAGGTGCTGTGCTTATATTCTTTAACTGGAGTCACGATACACCTTTTATAGATTTCTACCAAAAAGCATATTATTCTATTTTCCACGCTATATCGGCATTTAATAACGCTGGATTCTCTCTGTTTACAGGTGGCCTTACCAATCCTTATTGCAGTGATGCCTATGTACTGCAATTTGTGATATGTATACTGGTAATACTGGGTAGTATAGGTTTCCCTGTGATAAGGGATATATTTGGTGATATAATGTTCCGCCGTAAAAATAAAATAAACCGTAAATGGAGCCTCAATACCAAAGTATGTATCTATACGACACTTATACTGATAGGTGTAGGTATGTTCTTCTTTACTTTATTTGAATGGAACGGTTCATTAAAGGATATGACGTGGGGAGAAAGTATGGTTATGTCTTTCCTTCAAAGTGCTACAACACGTACATCTGGTTTTAATAGTATGGATTTTGGGGTGATGAACATACCTACTCTTATCATTTTTATAATACTGATGTTCATAGGTGCTTCGCCAGTATCTACCGGTGGTGGTATCAAGACTACTACCATAAGCGTACTAGTACTGCAAGCCATCAATACAGTAAAAGGTAAAAACCGCCTTAACCTATCTCATCAAGAAATCCCACAGAGCGTTATATTCCGCTCTATGACCATACTTTTATTTTCATTGTGTTTTGTAGTGGCAGGTACCATCATTCTTACATTTACACAACCAGGTGTTGATATAATAAATCTTGTATTTGAACAAGTATCGGCATTTGCTACTACGGGGCTTTCCACTGGTATAACACCACAGCTTACAACTGCCAGCAAAGTGGTTATCATCATATCTATGTTCTGTGGACGTATAGGTATGCTTACATTTGGTTTTGCACTTATACGCAGCATAAGACAAGAACCAGATATGATATATCCCAAAGCTTCAATACTAGTATAACAACCTGTATAATTAGTCTATTTTTACCCTATTTATATCCTATAAGTGAATATATTTATTTATATTCAACCACTGTTATGACATTTGATTTTTCATCATAAAATGTCCATTTACCGCTACGCTGGTTATCTATAAAATATCCATCGGCACGTTTACGTCCATCTATATAATAAAAATTACATACACCATTCATACTGCCTTCTCTATATACACACTTAAAGACTATTTTACCTGTTTTAATATCTTCCTGACGCCATTCACCTTCTTTTTTACCTTCCAGATATTTACCATAATCCCTGGTGTCTCCATTTATAAAATACCAATCACCTGTTCTCTCTCCTGCTTCATACAGTCCTTTGGATATAATATTTCCTGTCATATCATAAGAAATACTCTCACCTTCGCTCTTTCCATACACATAACTCTCTTGTCTTAAAACACCTCCATTATCATAATACCATATCCAATTCCCGTCACGTAACCCATTTACATAAACACCCTTACTTTCTATATTTCCATCTGGATAAAAATAAGTCCATTCGCCTATTTTTTTACCTTCTTTATAACTACCCATAGATAATTTTTCACCCGATGGCAAATATGTTTCCCACACACCTTCTTTTAATCCGTCTGCTGTCATACCAGTGCCTCTCTCTACTATTTTTCCATCACTATATATGAGTATGCTATCTACTTTTTCATCAGCAGAATAATACATAGATATGCCGTCATTTATCCCCATACGATGACTTTCATAGGTCTTTATTTTTCCATTATCATAGTAGGTACGTTTTATCTCTATAGATGATGTTTCCAAGGCTTTTTCTTGCAGTAGGTCATCTATATATTTCTCACTCCTTAAAAGCCGTCCTTTCCTATCATAATACTTAAAAATACCGTGTCTTTTTCCACGACTATATATACCCTGATGTTCTATCATAGATGTGTCATCATAGAACCATACCCATAGGCCTTGTTTTTCACCCATTCTATCTGTACGATTGACACGTTGTATTTTTTCACTCACACCATCTCTATAAGTAATAAGAGATGTAACTACACCCAATGTATCATAAAGCATAGAAACGCCTATTATACGGTCATTGGCATAGGTGTCACGTCGTGATATTTTACCTGTGGGATAAAATGTATAAGATATACCTTGACGAATGTTTTTAACGTATGGTATCTTTTTTTCCAAAATCCCTTCTTTGTAATAAGTTTCATCACCATCTTTTAATCCCATATCATAAATAATTTCTTTTTCTTTCCTACCTGTAGTATCATAAAATACCCATAGTCCGTCCAGTTTATGCTCCACACGATTGCCTTCGCTACGCAAAACACCGTTCTTATAATATGTCTTCCAGTAACCATCTGGTAGATTATTAACCAATCTTCCAGTAGATGATACTTTTCCATCTGGATAGTAAAAAGTGGTATCTTGACTGTAAAGATATTGATAAGAAAAAGAAAAAATGATGTAAAAGAAAAATAGTTGTTTCATAAGCAGAGACTTAGAGTATATAAATATAAAAATCTACCACCTATATTCCTAATTTCTTATTACATATAAACATTATTTTATTCATTTCTTTTTAGTTTTTTATTTTCAAACAAAAACAAATACTATAGTTAAGATTAATGACATAAATATTACGATAACTGTATATTATTATATGTTCTTATTTTTTATTGAAAAAAAAAGAAAAATTAAACACATAAATCACTTTTAAATCTATTTTATAAAAGCCAATATTTTTACTCTTTCTAATTTTTTTATATAAATAAAAAACAATAATGAAAAATGATAAAAATGAAATCCATAAAATTATCCACAACATTCTATTCTTTATTATTGTTTTCTTTTAAAAAAAATAAAAAATGAAGAAGATGTATATACCTGTTTAATGTCTTGAAAAAAAAATGAGGTAAAAATTTGAAAAGTAAATTATTATAAGTTATGAACAAATTATAAATATGTATTTATTCTGTAAGTAAGGTAATTATCTATAATTATAAACATTGTTAAAAGTAATTATAAACGTATGTTTGTTTATAAAAAGGGTAAAAAAATAAAAAGAAATAGTGTTTATAATGTTGTTTGTAAAAAAATGTACGGTTGATAAATGATGAAAAAATATAGAATTTTTAAAAAATTTTTATCATCAATTACATAAACCCACACACTATTCACAACCTTATAAAAATTTATAAACTTTTTATCAACAGCTTATACACACTACTTATTATTTGTATCTTTATCCCACATAAATAGAATGTTAATATGGGAAAATTATCTGTATATGATGCCTCGGCAGGTAGTGGTAAAACTTATACATTGGTTTACAAGTATTTGTGTATTCTTTTTGCTCCACAACCTTCCACTGGTAAACCCCAGAAAGAAATATTTAAAAAAATACTGGCTATAACTTTCACAAATAAAGCAGCTTGGGAGATGAAAAGTCGTATACTTTCTACTCTTGATGCTTTTACGCGTGCAGATAATGTAAGTTCCCACGATATGCTTTCAGACCTTGTAAAGGATACAGGCCTATCATTTGAACATATAAAACTATATGCCTCCCAGATACTTGCAGATATATATGCAGACTATGGTTCTTTTACTGTATGTACCATAGATTCATTCACTACACGTCTGGTGCGTAGTTTTTCTCGCGAATTACACTTGCCTTCTTCTTTTTCCATAGCTATTGATTCGGCCGATTTGTTATCAGAAAGTGTTGATATGCTCCTCTTAAAAGCCGGGCGTGATAACGAAGCACTTACACGTATACTAGTAGATTTTGTAAGTGATAAAATAGACGAAGGTCGCCAGTGGGATATATCATCTATACTTAATGAAGGTGGGGCTATGTGGGATAATGAAAATAATATGGTGCCTATGTCCCGTCTTTCAGAATGTAGGATAGAAGACTTTATAGAACTCAAAAAACGTCTTACAGATTATGTAAAAGATGTAAAAGATAGATTGAGTGAAAAGGGACAGAGAGCTCTGGATATAGTGAAAGAAAATATAGGTGATACGTCTCTGCTTATAGGAGGAAGTAAAGGTCTTGCATCTGTACTATCCAAGGCTGCACGTGGTGATATGTCATTAAATGTTCACAATAGGAATGTAAAATCATTTATGGACGGCAAATACGCCTCTTCCAAAGCCAATGAATTTCAAAAACAGTCATTAGAGTGCTGTGCAGGTGAAATAATCGGTATATTGGACGATATCATTAAAATAAAAGATGATGAAGGTACAGGCTATGATAACGCTGTAATGCTACTCAAACCTCTTAAAAAGCTAAGTGTTGCTTACAGTATAAAAAAGGAAATGGATAACGTAAAACAACGCAGTAACATAATGCTACTACGTGAGTTCAACGAAATCATAGGCAATCACTTACGTACAGAACCAGTACCTTTTATCTATGAAAAACTGGGCGAGCGTTATCAGCATTATTTCATAGACGAATTCCAGGATACCTCTATAATGCAGTGGGAAAATATGAAGAATCTCATCTATAATGCTCTTTCGGGTGATGGTAGCGCTATGATAGTGGGTGATGGAAAACAGGCTATATACAGGTTCAGAGGCGGAGATAGTGAGCTTTTTCTGGATTTGTGTGAAAAGAAATCGGCACCTCTGCCTTCTTCACAGGTAGAACTCATACGTCTTTTTACCAACTATCGTAGCAGTGAAGTATTGGTAAATTTTGCTAATGATTTCTTTAAGTCTGCTAGTGATTTTCTACCTAAAAAAGATGTTGAAAATGTAAATGACATAGGAAAAGAAAAATTCATAGACAGTATAAAAGAATTTTTCGGGGGTATATTCCGCTATGGTAAGATGTATATAGATGGTAATAATCAGAAGGCCAAAAAAGAAATACCTGGTTATGTTTCCATACAATGTGTAAAAGGAGATAATGCCGCTGCCCGTAGCAAAGAATATCTTTCAGCCACTCTTGATGAGATACGTCGTGTGGTGGAAAAAGATGGTTTTTCTTATAGTGATATAGCACTGCTGTATCGTTATAACAGCGAAGGAGCCATTTTAGCCGAATACCTATCATCACATTCTGTACCTATAGTTACTACCGAAAGCCTTCTTATAAAAGAATCTATAATGGTAAGAGCCGTTATCGCCTTTATGAAATTTTTATCTACACCAGAAGACAAATACTCTCGCGTATCCATTCTCAATTATCTTTTACGTGAAGATAAACTAATGGGATATGCAGACTATACCAGATATTATCATCACGTTTTGTCGCTCTCCACGGCCGATTTTATAAATGAACTTACGTTACATATACCATCTCTTGATATATCATCTTTTTTCAAATTACCTCTTTATGAGTGTACAGAAAGCATTATAGAAGGTCTGGATATGTGGAAAAAAGGTCAGGACGCTTATCTATTGGGATTGCTGGATATGGTGTATCGTTTCTCACAGGAAAACACAGCCACACTTGCTTCTTTTATTGACTACTGGGAGAATAGAAAAGACAAGGAGAGTATATCATCGCCTTCATCTGCCAATGCCGTAAAAATGCTTACGATACATCGAGCCAAGGGTCTTGAATATCCAGTGGTGATATTTCCATTTGCTGGTTGGGATTTGAAAGAAGCTGAAAATATATGGATAGATGTTCCACAGGAAGAAAAAATTGCGCCTATTCCTGTACCTGTAGTTCCAGTACCTATAAAGGAAGTATCCCGTCTTAATCCTCAACTGTATGAAGAATATAGTTCCAAGATTAAACTGGATAATTTGAATATATTTTATGTGGCTCTCACACGTGCTTCGCGGCAGTTACATATCATTACCCGTGAGTCTGCACGTGGAGCGTCTATGAAGGATTTGGTAGATATGTTCCTTGACAAAAACACTATACATCACGATGACGATGTAGATAACATATATGCTTACAGTCGTGGCAGTAGAGGCATACACGATTATAAATCTCGCCATATGTCTAGTGATAAGACATTGGGGGATATTACATATATACCTTGGAAAAATCGTCTTATGGTGAGTCCTATGTGGAAAAAGATGTGGACAGATATGGACGGTAACAATCCTATAATCTATGGCACCGCCATACACGATATACTATCTATGATAGATACATATAATGATGTAGAAACAGCGGTAGGCCGTGCGGTGAAGGCTGGTGTCATACAGGCAGAATTATCATCATCTATCATAGAACTTATAAAGACTATGATAGATAACCCTATCCTTACACAGTATTATAGTGGGCAGTACACTATACTTTCAGAACGTGATATAGTTATGGCTGGTGGCATAGAGAGACGACCAGACCGCATATGTATAAAAGGTAGCGAGGCTGTGGTTATAGACTATAAGACAGGAGAGAAGAAATCATCACACTACAACCAGATAGAAGAGTATGCTGCGCTGCTTTCATCTATGGGATATGATGTAAAGAAAAAGATACTGGTTTATTTAAGTACAGATGGCATAGAGTGTGTGTTGTCATAGTTTTACACCCACTTAATAAGGATAAATAAATTTGTCTAGTATAAAAATAAGCAGTACTTTTGCACCACGTCATTCGGGGTGTAGCGCAGCCTGGTAGCGCATCACAATGGGGTTGTGGGGGTCGCTGGTTCGAATCCAGTCACTCCGACGAATGAGGTGGCTGGACTTTTTATGGTTCAGCCTTTTTTATTATCAAGAGAGATTATTCTGTTATAGAATATGATGTTTTTGTAGATAAAAAGATGTGGTTATTTGCATATATTGCCGTAATTTTGAACGCCCACAAAATTGCATATGGATATAGATAAAATATACGACGTAGTAAACGACTATCTGGAGAGGAAACTGGACGCTCTGCTTTATTTTGTAGATGCTCATCGTCTGCCATTGATAGTTACCTTTAGCGTGCATTTGGCAATGGTTATCATCATATGCAATGTCGCATTGAGCTATATAGATGTATCTACTCCCAATATGGTAGCCATAAGTATGGAAGATATGGCACTCATAGAAAAAGAACTATCACAGATAGGTAGTGACCGCCACA
The DNA here is from genome assembly GCA_017537565.1 of Flavobacteriales bacterium. Classification (GTDB taxonomy): domain Bacteria; phylum Bacteroidota; class Bacteroidia; order Flavobacteriales; family UBA1820; genus Merdimorpha. Next base: position 22,212 of record JAFYKQ010000097.1, on the reverse strand, counting down.
AGATAGATACCCGTCTTTCACATCGTGCATCTATGAGTGGGTTTACCAACCACGCTGCGGCAGACCTTGGCGAGGATATAGACATCTCACAGATGAGTAAAAATTTCTCTACATTGCGTGAAGCCGAAGCCATAACACATCAGGTAAACGAATATGGTGAGAATGTCAAGGTCGATCTGTTTTCAGAACAGGTAAAAAACCGAGAGATAGACCTCGATGAATACCAACGCATAGATACCTCACGCAAGGATAAAAAACCACAGGTCTATGTGGGAAAAAGTTCTGTACACTACTCTTTCACATCTCCTGTGCGTCATAATATAGCACCGCTGCCGGTACCTATATATACGGCACGTCAGGGAGGTCTAGTGGTGGTAGATGTGCGTATATCCCGCGAAGGCAAAGTCATAGCCGCCCAGATAAACACAACGCGTACCACCTGTCCTTATGAGGACGCTCACGAGAAAGCACTGGTATATGCACGTCGTGCACGTTTTAATGTTGATGCCACTGCTCCAGAATCACAACAAGGATATATATCATATGAATTCCAATAATATACTCACATAACACCATTATTATATGAGAAAAGTATCTATCATCATTACATTATTTTTGACTATCATTATGAACATTCAGGCACAAAATACTACACCTCTTACTCCACAGACTCTATGGAAGATGGGGCGTGTATCATTGCAATGCCTCACACCAGACGCAACCAAGGCTCTGTATAGCGTTACACGTTATAACATAGATGAAAACAAAGGAACATCTACTCTCTATGCAGTAAATGTAGATGGTAGCAGTGTGGTGGAAATAGCCACAGGAGCAACCGCCGTAGGTTTTACCAGCGAGGGTCGCCTGCTTTATATCAAGGGTGGTAAGTTTTATACCATAGGCATAGACGGTAAAGACTCTCGCGAGGCTGGAACTATTTCACAGGAAGTTACAGGTGCTCGCCTGTCACCAGCGGGAGACCGCATAGTTTTTACTGCCGAGGTCAAATATCGTAAAACCCCTGCCGAAATCTATCCTCAATACACCAAAGCCAATGTTGTTATAACAGACGACCTTATGTATCGTCACTGGAACTATTGGGAAGATGACAAGGTATCACACGTTTTCTATGTAGATTTTGATGGAGAGAAAACAGTGGGTGAAGCTGTTGATATTATGAAGGGAGAACCTTATGATGCTCCGCTTATGCCATTTGGTGGTATGGAGCAGATAAATTTCAGCAATGACGGTAAACAGATAGCCTACACTTGTAAAAAGAAAGAAGGTACAGCATATGCCACTTCTACCGATTCAGATATCTATATCTATGACATAGAAAGTGCCACTACCCGTAACCTTACCGAAGGCAATCACGGTTATGACACTTGCCCATCGTGGAGCCCTTGTGGAAAATACATAGCGTGGAGCAGTATGGACGAGGACGGCTATGAAGCCGATAAGAACGATATCAAGGTATATGACATAGCTGCTGGAAAAACATATAACCTCACCGAAGCGTGGGACGAGACTATCGAGGAATTCACTTGGGTGTCATCTAGTGAGATAATGTTCCGTACTGCAGTAGAGGCTGTAGAACAACTCTTTACCTACACCCTCCCCAAAAAATGGGACGATATAGACGTTACAAAATCTATAAAACAGATAACACATCTCAATGACGAATGCATAGGCAGTTTTATCCCAGCAGGTAAAAAAGTCATCGTTACACGTTATGGATTTAACCGCCCTGCCGAAGTCTTTTCTTATGATGTGAAAAAGGATAGCTACACAGCTATCACACACGAGAATGACGAGATATTTGCTACTATACCATCTGTAAAGGTAGAAAAACGTTGGGTTCCTACTACCGATGGTAAAAAGATGCTGGTATGGGTACTTCTTCCTCCATCGTTTGACAGCACACAGAAATATCCTGCTATGCTATTCTGTGGAGGTGGTCCACAGAATGCTATATGCCCATCATATTCGTTCCGTTGGAATTTTGCCCTTATGGCACACGAGGGTTATGTAACTATTATACCAAACCGTCGTGGTCTGCCTTCGTTTGGTGTGGAATGGAACCGAGAGATATCTACACAATGGGGAGCACAGGCTATAACAGACCTCATGACGGCGTCTGATGCTGTGGTTAAGGAACCATATGTAGATGAAAAAAGTGTGGCTGCCGTAGGAGCTTCTTATGGTGGATATTCGGTATTTATGTTGGCTGGTAAACACGAGGGACGTTATAGTGCATTTATATCACACTGTGGTACGTTTGACACACGCAGCTGGTATATGACTACCGAAGAGCTTTTCTTTGCACACAAGGACATGGGTTGTGCTCCTTGGGAGAACCCTACCCACCTTTCATATACAGAATACTCTCCTGTGAGTCACGTAGACAAATGGGACACACCTATACTCATCATACAGGGAGCACAGGACTACCGCGTCCCCGAAGGTCAATCTATGCAGGCATTCACTGCTGCCCGTATGCGTGGAATACCATCGCGTTATGTTCTCTTCCCCGAAGAGTGCCACTGGGTACTACGCCCACAGAATAGTCTGGTATGGCACGCCGAATTCTACTCTTGGCTAGATAAATATCTCAAAAAATAATGCCTCTTAAAACAGAGCTACGTGCGACATATAAAAAGATACGCCTTTCTCTCTCCATAGAAGAGAGAAAGGCGTTATCTGCATCTATATGTAGTAGGTTGATAGATAGTTCTGTTCTAGATGGAGCAAGAGTGGTACACGTGTTTCTACCCATAGAACGACACGGGGAGATAGACACACGTCCACTTGTAGAGTATCTGTGGGAAAAAGGAGTAAAGGTTGTTATATCTGTTTCCCATTTTGATACGGGGCAGATGAGTCATTATCTGTACACTCCTACCACACGTCTATCGCTATCGTCTTTTTCTATCCCCGAACCCGCCCGTGTGGCAGACCTTACAAAAGTAGATGAAAAGGATATAGATGTGGTTATCACTCCTCTTCTATGCTGTGATAATCGCGGTGTAAGGGTTGGCTATGGACGAGGTTTCTATGACAGGTTTTTTGCTGTGTGCAGAAGTGATGTAAAACGAGTAGGTCTATCGTTTTTCCCACTTATAAACGGTGTGGTGGAAGACAGCCGTACAGATGATATTCCGCTTACACATTTGTGTACTGCCGATGAATTTATTACTTTTGAAAAATAAACTTAAACACATAAATATAGAGATATGAAAACAAGAATGATATTTACTGCTGCATTTATGATGTGTGTAGCAGTGCTGGTGGGACAGACACGTGTTGTGGCTCACCGTGGTTATTGGAAGACAGAAGGTTCGGCACAGAACAGTATCACGGCTCTTATGAAGGCCGACCAGGTACGTGCCTGGGGTAGCGAACTCGACATTCTACAAACGGCCGATGGTGTCCTGGTAGTTAATCACGATGCTACCGTAGGCCCAGATAAAATCCTCATAGAGGCAGCCAATTATGCCGATATAAAAGACATAAAACTACCCAATGGCGAGACTCTGCCTACTCTTAAAGACTATATGAAAGCATTTAAGAAGGAATGCCGTCATACACTTCTTATCCTTGAAATAAAACAGCACACTACCGATGAAAAAATGATAAAAGCATCGCGTGCCGTAGTAGATATGGTTAAAAAGATGAAAATAAAAGACCGTGTGGAATACATATCATTTATGCCTGTTATATGTGACGAAGTCCTCAAGTGTGACCCAAAAGCTAAAGTTGCATATTTGAGCAATAGAATGACACCCGCCCAGTGCAAGCAGCGCGGTTATACTGGTGTAGATTTTCATTTTTCACAGTTCCAGGCTCGTCCACACTGGGTAAAAGAATGCCACGATTTGGGGCTAGAGGTAAACGTATGGACAGTAAATAGTGATGCTGTAATACGTCAAATGATAGAACTAGGTGTGGATATCATCACTACCGATGTTCCTGAACGTGTAGCCGAACTCATAAAAGAACACGAGGCAAAAAAATAGACTAGGATTTATTTATAAAATATAGTGTATATAATACGCTCATATTTAAAAATTTTATAATTTTGTCCTATAACTAAAAGACTTATTGCCTATAAAAATAAATAGAAAAAATATCCAATAATATAGTGGTGGGAACCACATCATAAAAAGCGTTAACTTTAATCTTGCTTTTCGAAACTTAGGAACTTTCGTATAAAGTAGTACAAGAGAAGAAGTGAACGCCCACGGTTCTAACGTGGGCTTAATTCTCATTTGTACTACACGGTATCCTAAGACCTCGAAAAGCAAGTGCGGAGTTTTGTCCCACGATTTTTTATGTCTATATATTAAACTATTAAAAGCTTAGGGACAGGCTACAATCTATACAATTAACCATAAAATATAAATACCATGAAACAAAAATTGTATTTGACCCTAGCAATGATGTTTACATTGTTTATAGGAACATCTGCATTTGCACAAAGCACCAAAAAGTTCACACACGAAATTACCATAGACTGTGAACAAGTAAAAACTGCAAAAATGACATCTGAATCCACTATTTCGGGTGTGGTGAGAAACATAGACGTAACATTTCCTCACAAAACACGTATCAACCCCAAAAAAGGAGCTATCATAGACTTCAAAGCTCCAGGTTATAATGCTTACAAACTGATGATACCACCAGGAGGATTTGAATCTGAATTTATGTTACACTTTACAGAAAACCCACGTGAAATGTCTCGTCTTAAACCAACCCCTAAACCAGTAGCTCCAGTGGATGATGCATCTAAAAAAGAAGTAGATGCTCTCAAAAAAGAAGTGGCAGCTCTTAAAAAAGATGCAGAAGAATCAAAACAACAATCATCAGATTTGTCAATGCCCAAAGGCGAAGCTCAAAAAGCAGTTTCTCGTGATACTCCAGGACAGACAGCTCTAGAACAGACTATCATACGTTGGGCGATAGACTCAGACCCACAGGGAGCACGAGTATTTTGGAGAGTTATTTCTAGTGTTCCTGCACAGGTAAAAAATACCAATGAAACATACCTTATGACTACACCATATGAGGAGACACGTTCTTTCAATATCCTAGGTCTTACATATGAAAACTCTCGTGATGTACAGATAGAAATAAAAATAGTTAAGAATGGTTACCACACACAGGTAAAACGTTTCAATGTACGTCAAGCCATAGACCAGCAGGAAATAAGTGCATTCTTTATGCTAGTAAAACAAGATGAATAAAACAGAGATATTATGAAAAAGATATTAGTTATAGTTACGCTCGTATTGACTACGGCGATATCTGTTTTTGCACAGAAAATGGATAAATTCTCATATGAGATAACTATAGACTGTGAGGATATACAGGCTGCCAAGATGACATCAGATGAAACTATCTATGGCAAGGCAAAAGATATGGACATTACTTTTCCATTTAAGACCCGTATAAATCCAGACAAAGGAGCAGAAATAAAACTTAAAGCTCCAGGATATAAGGAATATGCTCTCATTATACCTCGCGGAGCTTTTGAGTCATATTATATGGTTGTTTTCACAGTGGATTCCAAAGAAATGGCTAAACTGAATAAAGAAAAGGCTAAAGTAGAAAAATCTGCTGATGGAGGAAAAGTAGGTATTTTTGCTAAAAGAGATTATTCTTTTCCTGTGTCCATAGAGTGTGACCAGGTGGAATCTGCAAAAGTATCTGGTATTCAAAATCTATATGGAATATGGATGAGTTTTATAGATGTAACATTCCCATATAATGATAAGATAGATCCTAAATATGGAGCAGTAATGATGTTTAAGGCTCCAGGATATGAGAATTATAAATTGGTTATTCCTCCAGGGACCACACAAAATGTATTCAAAATCCATTTTACAGAAAATCCCAAGGAAATGGCTAAACTAAGAGCACAAAAAGCCAAAGTAGCCCCCCAAAAATCTTCTGAACCTATTGCTACTCAAAGTAAACCCTATAATAATGGTAGTGTGAGTGTAGGTAAGGTATCTCGTGATACCCCAGGTATGTCTGCCCCAGAACAGACTATCATACGCTGGATGGTAGATTCAGACCCACAGGGTGCTCGTATATTCTATCGTGTGATATCTAGCACTACCGAAGTCCAGAACACAAACGAGGCTTATCTGCTCACTACTCCATATGAAGAGACACGTGCATTTAATATATTGGGTCTTACATATGAAAATGCCCGTAATGTACAGATAGAAATAAAGATAATGAAACCAGGTTACCACCCACAGGTAAAACGTTTCAATGTACGTCAGGCTCTAGACCAGCAGGAAATAAGCACTTTCTTCCAGTTGGTGAAAAAGGAAGAGGAAGAGAATTAACACACTTTTCTTTTATCCATAAAAAATCCCCGCCACTCGTGGCGGGGATTTTTATATATCTGTATCTTTAATAGATGAAATAAATATCCTTAAAGTATCTATCCTTATCTTTTTTGTATATAGATAAAAACTTTATCTTTGTCAAAATATAAAAATCATTTTATGAAAAAGGTATTCGTTTGTGTTATTGCTGTATGTAGCATTTTTCTTCATTCTTGTTCTATAAGTAATGTTGTAGTTTCTTCTAATGATAATTTGTCAGATTATGATTATGTGGTCCTGACAAATGAAAAAACAGGAGATGAAAATATAGACCATATTTTAATGATGGTTGAAAAAGAAATTTTGGCTACCCGTTTAATAGAGACATCTCCATCTACAGCCAAAGATTTGGTTTGTCAAGGGAAAAAAGTTCTTTCACCTGTCATAAATATTACATCTCATAAATGGGGAGGTGGGGATACATATATAATGGTTAATTTCTATGATTACACCACCAATAAGAGTGTTATGAAGATAAAAAGTAGTGAGATAGATATTCCTATTTCAAAAAACCAAGATGATGCTATCAACACGATAAGGAAAGAATTGATGAAAAACTTCAAATAATGATATGCCTTAGCACATATGGAAAATATATATAATGAGGAAAGGAAATGTGTGTATAGAGATGAGCTTTATTTTGGAGTAGATATTTAATTTTTTGATTATAACTGTTCTTTATAAAAAAAGTCCCCGCCGCGCGGGGACTTTTTATGTGTTATATAATCATAATCTTATTTGGTAGATTTTTTAACCAGTTTGTTTACTGTAGGGTATAGGTATTCGGCCATACGTATAAATCCTAGGTCTGTAAAGTGTGTACCATCTACTGTAGCCTCTTCGTCATATCCTATGAATGGGTCGGCGTCCATATAGTAAACGTTTTTATCGTTCTTGCGTATCTCTTTATACAGTTCTACTAGGCGAGCGTCTTTTTCAGCGACAGAAGTCTCGGTTTCTGTGTTAAGACGACGATATGTATAGTGAGCATTACCACATAGTATGATAGGTGTGGTAGGGTGTGATGCACGCAATATAGCGATAAATGGTTTAAGACGGTCTAGTTGTGCGGTGCTACAGTTTGCCATATTGTCCATTATAAATAGCGAAGCATCTGTACGAGCCATTAGTCGGGCTATCTCATAGTCTAGACGTCCATTACCCGAAAATCCTAGGTTGATAAACTCTCTCTGCATCCAGCGTGAAAGGATAGACGTGTAAGCCATACCTGGACGGTTGGCACAGCCACCCTGTGTGATGCTGGTGCCATATACTACGACAGGTTTTTCGCGTACAGGCAGGTTTACCTGTGGAGCCTCCAGACGGCTACGAGAGTAAGTACCTATTTCTATCTTGGTAGTACAGTCATACAGCGAAGCGTATAGCATATATTCACGCATAGAACCGTCCATATTGTCTATAATGCGTGATGTAAATGTGCCCTTGGAATATCCTGGGCGACCAGAACCTACAAAAACCCATTTGTCACCTTCCAGACAGTATAGGTCTAGGCCTTTGATACCAGTAGGAGTCATATGGTTCATCCAAGTGTTGTTAAGCACCGTCCAACGCAATGATATACGTTTGGAATCTGTGCGGAAACGTACATATACACCTGCCGAGTTTTTACCTAGTCCCCATAGGTCCTTGCGTATAGAGTCTTTAAGGTAAGCAGGCAGACGGTCGTAAGGGTCTTCCAGGCCTTCGCGGGTAACCTGTCCCATTACAGGGAAATTAAGAGCGTCTGTGTAGTGCAACGTGTCTTTGACCTCGGTTTCCTGTGCATAGGAAGAAACAGCCAAAAGACATAGAGCGATAGTGCAGAAAAATTTCTTCATATTTATATGGTGTTAATTATTATATATCATTGGCACAAATATAGCCACTATTTTTCATCTTTATGCCTCTATGAGATATTTTAAAATTAAATAACACTGAAGGTTTTGCAATGACGTATATCTGGTGTAAATTTAGATAACTTAAACCAAAACCAGTAAAACAATTATGAAAATCAAGATTTATCTGTTATCACTAGTGCTACTCCCTATTATGATGGTGTCGTGTCATCATACACCTAGCCAAGAGGCTATGAAAAAGGCAGCACAGACCATAACCGAAGACTTTGTAACGGGAAACATAGATGGTTTTATAGCTTCGCTAGATACCACGGTGCGTTCACTCTACCCAGCCGATGAGGTATTGGCTGCATATCAAGCCATAAGTATGATAATGGGAGCCCCCGATAAAAAATCTCGCTCTACACATATGGAGATAGTAGGTAAAAATCCCGTGGTAACCGTTATGGTGCCTTACGAGGGAGGAAAGATAGCCTATCAAACGGGATTTGACGAGAAGGGGAACATCATAGCATTTGCTCCAGAACCAGTAGAGGCCGATGTGGTTTATAGCGAGGAGGAAATCATTATCTATCCAGACAGCACATCTATGGCATCAAATTCTTCCACTCCTGCTCAATAAGTAAGAGGTACAACACACATACAGCCACTCCCCCATATCTGTAAAAGGTGTGGGGGCTATTGTTTTTTTTACGAAAAGTGAAAAAAATTATGGTTATTTCATCAAATAACAATACTTTTGATTTCAGAATCGGGAGGCTATGAAAAAGGTATTTATATCTGTAATAGAGAGTATAATCTTTGCTTGGGATGCACTGGTAAAAAACAGGTTGCGTACCCTGCTTTCGTTATTGGGTATAAGCATAGGTATATTCTGTATAGTGACGGTTCTTTCGGCTGTATCATCACTTAAAAGCAACATAGACGAGGATTTGCGTGCTATGGGAGCCGAGGTAGTCTATGTGGGTAAATGGCCTTGGGGTATGCAGATGTCCATACCGTGGTGGGAGATACAGAAGAGACCTCACCCTGTACCGTCGGAAGTCGAAGCATTGCGTCGTCGTATGCCTCATCTTTCAGACCGTATAACCATCTCTATGACCACTACTCCACAGGTAAAGATAAATTCCCGTCGTGTGAATGACGCACAGATGGTGGCTGTGGACTATCAGTATGAAAACATAGAAGACCTCAAGATAAACGAAGGCCGATTCTTCTCTCCTATAGAGTCTGTAAGCGGAGCCGCCGTGGCTGTGATAGGCTATGATATCTATGATGATTTCTTTTCTTCCCCAGGTGATGCCATAGGAAAAACACTGGTCTATAAGGGGCAGAAAGTAAAAATCATAGGTACGCTGGAAAAGGAAGGAGAGCAGACATTTGGTGTGGCCAAGGACAATCGCATATTTGTACCATCACTTTTCTACCGTAAATATAACGTGATAAATGAAAACAGCGGTGCCGAAATCATCATAGCTCCACCTGTGGGTGATGATGTAAATATGGACGAACTGCTAAGCGAGATACGTGGAAATATGCGTGCCATACGTCAACTTCCACCAGAAACGATAGACAATTTTGAACTTAATGTGCCGTCTGTGATAGCCACGACATTTGCTCCGTTGTATGGTATGCTTAATCTGGCGGGCTGGATAATAGGTGGTTTTTCTATGTTGGTAGGAGGTTTTGGTATAGCAAATATAATGTTTGTGAGTGTGAGAGAACGTACATCACAGATAGGTATACAGAAGTCATTGGGAGCCAAAAATTACTTTATACTGTTGCAGTTTGTATTTGAGGCGGTGTTCCTCTCGCTCATAGGAGGAGTGGTGGGTATAGCTATGGTATGGACTGCACTTACGGGGGTCAATGCTATAAGTGATGCCATTACGTTCTATCTGTCTGGGTTTAATGTAGCGGTGGGTATAGGTATATCTATGGTGATAGGATTCATGGCTGGTATCATACCTGCATATATGGGAGCGCGTCTTAATCCTGTGGAGGCTATACGCAGCGGGCAGTGATTTATATGTAAAGAGATAATAAAAGAAATAAATATAATGGGAAGTAAAAACAAACTCAAAAGATTCCGCGAGAACGAGACATTTGATACAGTGGTGCAACCTACCCGTGATGAGGTGTTGGGGGGTAATTTTCCACTCAAAGGACGATGGGGAGAAGACTTTTTTCATAATGACAATCCTATAATACTGGAACTGGGTTGTGGTAAGGGCGAATACACCATAGGTCTAGCCGAACGTTATCCAGAATGTAATTTTATAGGGGTGGATATAAAAGGAGCACGCCTGTGGCGTGGAGCCAAAACAGCACACGAGGACGCTATGCCCAATGCAGCCTTTCTACGTACACAGATAGAACTCATAGACCAGTGTTTTGCAGCAGGCGAAGTGTCTGAAATATGGATTACATTCCCCGACCCACAGATAAAATATCGCCGTACCAAACACCGCCTTACAGGAGAAGCCTTCCTACGCAAGTATTACACCATTCTTAAAAAAGACGGGGTGTTACACCTTAAAACAGATTCGGCATTCTTGCACGGTTATACGCTGGGACTGCTCCACGGTAGTGGCCACGAAGTCATATATGCCCAGCACGATGTATATCGCGATGACTGTGCTCCCGAATATCTTAAAACCATACAGACTTTTTATGAGAAAAAGTATCTGGAAACAGGGACTCCTATCACATACATTAAATTCCGTTTAAAGTTCTAGTATGAAGCTAGCATTGCAGATACTTATAGGTATAGACCTGTGTTTTTATCTGGTGAGTTTTATAATGTACTTACTGGATAATGCATCATATGGCATAGTTGCAGGCCTGGGAATATTGTTCCTGTCGTTTATATTGGTGCCATATTTTTTTGTTTATGATTATATAAAGGCTCGACGCAGGGCAAAAGAAGAAAGATAAAACATATTGAAAAATAGATAGTTACGTATAAAAAGGCGAGCCTCGTGGCTCGCCTTTTTATGTGTAATGTTAATAAAAAAAAGCCACGTCATATAATTGTTGACATTCTGTACTATTTGTCGTAACTTTGCTTGATTTTAGCCATAGTGTATGCTTGCGGGTCATACACAGGTAATAAGGCATAAAAAGAAAAACAAAAATTTATATATACATGGCAAACCATACAGATAAAAAGAAAGTTGTAGTGCTAGGTTCGGGAGCCCTTAAGATAGGACAAGCCGGCGAATTTGACTATTCTGGTTCTCAAGCACTCAAAGCTCTACGTGAAGAGGGTATCTCTACCGTTCTCATCAACCCAAATATCGCTACCATTCAGACATCTGAAGGTATAGCAGATAAGGTTTACTTCCTGCCCGTAACACCTCATTTTGTAGAAGAGGTCATAAAGAAAGAACGTCCAGATGGTATTCTTCTGGCATTCGGAGGCCAGACTGCTCTTAACTGCGGTACAGAATTATACCAGAGCGGTATTTTGGAAAAATATGGCGTAGAGGTTCTCGGAACATCGGTAGAGGCAATAATGACCACCGAAGACCGAGACCTTTTTGTAAAGAAACTAGACGAGATAGACGTCAAGACTCCTATAAGCCAGGCTGTGGAGTCTATGGAAGACGCTATAGCTGCAGCACAAAAGATAGGTTTCCCTATTATGGTGCGTTCGGCTTATGCACTAGGAGGTCTAGGTAGTGGTATATGCCGTGATATGGAAGAGTTCCAGACTCTATGCAAAAGTTCATTTGCATATTCCAAACAGATACTAGTAGAAGAGTCCCTCAAAGGCTGGAAAGAAATAGAATTTGAGGTTATACGCGATAAGAATGACCACTGCTTTACGGTGGCTGGTATGGAAAACTTTGACCCACTAGGTATCCACACAGGTGAAAGTATAGTGGTTGCTCCTACTTGTTCACTAGACGAGGGAGAGCTTAAGATGCTACAAGAGCTATCTGCTAGAATCATTCGTCATATAGGTATAGTGGGTGAATGTAACGTACAGTATGCGTTCAATTCAGACACAGATGACTACCGTGTGATAGAGGTTAATGCTCGTCTTTCACGTTCATCTGCACTTGCTTCAAAGGCTACGGGTTATCCTCTAGCATTTGTTGCTGCCAAACTGGCATTGGGTTATACACTGGACCAGATAGGTGAGATGGGTACACCAAAGTCTGCCTATGTAGCACCAGAACTAGACTATCTTATATGTAAAATCCCACGTTGGGACCTTACCAAGTTTGCCGGTGTATCACGCCAGATAGGTTCTAGTATGAAATCTGTGGGTGAGATAATGTCCATAGGTAAATCATTTGAAGAAATCATACAGAAAGGTTTGCGTATGATAGGACAGGGTATGCACGGTTTTGTAGGTAACGAAGACCTAGATTTTGAAGACCTGGATACAGAACTGGCCAACCCTACCGATATGCGTATTTTTGCCATCGCCAAGGCATTTGAAGAGGGATATACGATAGACCGTCTTTTTGAACTTACCAAGATTTCACCTTGGTTCCTGGAACGTCTTAAAAACATATATGACTATTCGTTGGTTCTTAAAGGCTATAACGATATAGAAACCCTACCAGCCGATGTTCTTATGGAGGCAAAACGTCTGGGATTCTCAGACTTCCAGATAGCTCGTTTTGTAGGTAAGGCAGCAGGAAATCTTCACAAAGACGCATTGCGTGTACGTGCTACTCGTAAAAAAGCAGGTGTTCTTCCTACGGTTAAACGTATAGAGACTGTTGCATCAGAATCTGAAATGACCAACTATCTTTATATGACGTATGATGGTCGCGACCACGATGTAGCATACTTCAAGAATGAAAAATCTGTCGTAGTACTAGGTTCTGGAGCATATCGTATAGGTAGTTCGGTAGAGTTTGACTGGTGTTCTGTAAATGCTATACAGACAGCTCGCAAACTGGGTTATAAATCTATAATGATTAACTACAACCCCGAGACCGTTTCTACAGACTATGATATGTGTGACCGTCTGTATTTTGATGAACTTTCGTTTGAACGTGTGATGGACGTTCTAGACCTAGAGATACCACGCGGTGTGATAGTATCGGTAGGTGGACAGATACCAAACAACCTTGCTATAAAATTGTATCATCAAGACGTGCCTATCCTGGGTACATCACCTCTATCGATAGACCGTGCCGAAAACCGTCACAAATTCTCTAGTATGCTTGACCAGTTGGGTATAGACCAGCCAGCGTGGAAAGAGTTGTCACAGATAGAAGAAGTATATGATTTTGTAGATAAAGTAGGATATCCAGTGCTTGTACGTCCTTCATATGTGCTATCTGGAGCAGCGATGAACGTATGTTTTGACCGCAACCAGCTGGATACATTCCTGGCCAAGGCTGCACAGGTGTCCAAAGAATACCCTGTGGTGGTATCACAGTTCCTTCAGAATGCCAAGGAAATAGAATTTGACGCAGTAGCCAAAGACGGTGAAGTGGTAGAGTATGCTATTTCAGAACACATAGAATTTGCAGGTGTACACTCTGGTGACGCTACACTGGTATTCCCTCCACAGAAAATATATTTTGAAACGGCACGCCGTATCAAGAAGATAAGCCGCAAGATAGCCAAAGAGCTTAACATATCTGGTCCTTTCAATATCCAGTATCTGGCCAAAAACAATGAAATAAAGGTGATAGAGTGTAACCTGCGTGCATCGCGTAGTTTCCCATTTGTTTCCAAGGTTCTTAAACGCAACTTTATAGAAACAGCTACACGTATAATGCTGGACGCTCCTTACACAAAACCAGATAGCAACGTGTTTGACATAGACTGGATAGGTGTTAAATCATCACAGTTCTCATTTGCACGTCTTCATAATGCCGACCCAGTATTGAGCGTAGATATGTCATCTACGGGTGAGGTAGGCTGTATAGGTGATGACTTTAACGAGGCGTTGCTGGCATCTATGATATCGGTAGGATATAATATCCCAGAGAAAAACATAATGGTGTCATCTGGTGATGCTCGTTCCAAGGTTGACCTACTGGAACCTTGCAAAATCCTACAAAAGAACGGATACAATCTATATGCTACACCAGGTACCAAGGCTTTCCTAGGTGAACACGGTATAGAGGCAACGGTGGTAGGTTGGCCAGACGAAGGTGCCGAGCTTAACATAATGGATATGATATCTGGACACAAGTTTGACCTTATAGTCAATATCCCTAAAAACCACACTCACCGTGAACTTACCAACGGTTACAAGATACGTCGTGCGGCCGTTGACCACAATATCCCTCTTATTACCAATGCTCGTCTGGCGAGTGCCTTTATACAGGCTTGCTGTGAGCTTAAAGACAGTGAAATAGAGGTCAAGAGTTGGCAGGATTTTAAATAGGGAGTGATTCCCTGGTATAAAAAACGCGGCACCCACAGGGTGCCGCGTTTTTTATGGTTGTATTGTTACCATTCTCCTTTTCCTTTACAACTAGGACAGGTCTCGTGGTAATGATTTATAGGAACGGTTTTATTACAGTCAGGACACCATTTGGTTTGTGAGCTACCAAAGCTGGACACACGTGTGTTATTTGGTATCCAACCTTTTCCATCACAAGCCCCACAAGTTCTTGTGCTTCTAGACCTTGTACTTGATGAATTGTATGAAGAACTATTTTCATAAGATGTAGTTGGTTCTACATATATTTGCGGAGCAGATTGTGCGTTCATTATAGCTTGGTTTATAATATTTTGTTGCATACGCTGCATCTGTTCTGGTGTTGTAGGTTGATTCCAAGGAGCTTGTTGAGCCTGCATTTGCATCTGCATATTTTGCATCTGCATTTGTTGATTCATCATTTGTAGCTGGTAGAGCTGTTGTTCCACTTGATTTGCATAGTAGCCACCTCCACCATAATATCCGCCGCCTCCGTAATAACCCCCATAATATTGTGCTTTTGCACTGAATGATATGCCTACAAGACATATCATAAGTAATAGATATTTTTTCATTTTTAGTGTTTTGAATTTTATGTTATTATTTTTATGCTTTTATTTGAATACATACAAATGTATAAAATATATATTGCTCATCATCATTTAACGATGATAAAAAATCCACTTACTTTTTATCCCTTTTCACTCTTTCTACCAGGTCCAGTTCCTCTACTGCCACCTGTGTGGTAAACCACCCATAGTCCACCGTAGCACGTCCTTTTTCTATACGGTCTATCACTCCCACAGCAAATCCTCCCGATAGACGTACCCTATCTCCCACACCCAACGGCATATTAAGCACAGGGCGTGCAGCAGCGGCTGCCATTTCGGCTTCTTCTATGGCTTTCTGTTCTCGTATAGGTTCTATTTCCTTCTGCATCTGTGCTTCTATACGTGCACGTTCCTGCTCCTCGCGGCGGGCTTCTTCGGCCATACGTTTACGTTCACGGGCTATGAGGCGTTCTCTCTGCTTTTCGTCCTCGATAGCCTTCTGGCGTTCTTTTTCCTTGATTGCTGCTGCCAATTTTTCTCCACGACGGGCATTTTCCATCTCTACTATCTTTATAAGTGCAGCAGTAAGGTCTTTTTTGGACGTTTTCTTATAGAAATATGATTCGGCCAGTGATGATACTTTGCGGCCTATCTGTACTTCTTTTACGTTGCGGTCATATAGCACTTGGTATGATTCCAGTTTGGAACTTATCTTCTCGCTCTGTTTTTCAAGTGCCGTGGCGTGGCTTTCGGCTTTTTTCTGTGCCGATGAAAGCGAACGACTCTTCTCTACGATAGATGATTTCTCCTTTTGCAGTGAAGCAATGGTGCGTTCCAGGACTATCTTGTCGTGTTCCACACGTGAACGTGCACGGTCTATGAGAGATTGTGATATACCGTTCATTCGTGCTACTTCAAATGTAAACGAACTACCCGCCTGCCCCACAAATAGGCGATATAGAGGCATAAGAGTCTTCTCGTCAAATAACATAGAGGCATTTATCGCCTCGGGTAGTTTTTCTGCCAGTAGTTTTATATTGGTATAGTGGGTGGTGAGGACACCATATGCCCCACGACGATAGAACTCTTCTAGGAAAACTTCGGCCAATGCACCTCCCAAATCGGGGTCTGACCCTGTACCAAACTCGTCTATAAGGAAAAGTGTCTTTTCATCACATACCGATAGAAAATCAGCCATCTTTTTAAGACGATATGAATATGTGGACAGGTGGTTTTCTATGGACTGGTTATCTCCTATGTCTGTGATGATGGTATTAAAAAGACACATAGTGCTTTCGGGGTTTACAGGCACTGGGAGCCCGCATTGTAACATCAACTGGAGCAATCCTACTGTTTTAAGTGTGATACTCTTACCACCTGCATTGGGACCAGATATGGCTATTATACGCCGCGAAGGTGTGAGGACTATGTTCTGTGGGAAAGTTTCACGTCCCTGTTGACGATTTGTGAGTAAGAGTATAGGGTGATAAGCCTCTATGAGATTCATTTTAAGCGTACGGCTTATCTTTGGTAGGCAGGCACCTATCTCTTCGGCATAGCGTGCTTTGGCTTGCAGGAGGTCTATCTCGGTAAGTAGTTTTTGGCTCTTGGCCAGGAATAATGTGTATGGACGTATGGTAGTACACAGGGCTGTGAGTATCCTGTAAATTTCCTTCTTTTCTTCTGCTAGGGCATCTGCCAATGCTCCTGATAGGCGACTGGTGCTTTCGGGTTCTATGTAAACGATACTGCCTGTTTTGGAAGTACCCATAAACATACCAGGTACACGACGACGATACATGGCCGATACTGCCAGCACACGACGATGGTCTATGACGGTCTCTCCTATCTCGTCCAGAAAACCTTCGTTGCGGTAGCGAGCCATATCACTACGGAATACGCTGTCTATGCTCCCGCGTATAGATGATATGGTACGTCTTATACCTTGCAGGGTAGCAGATGCCGAGTCTTTGACTGTGCCATCGCTGTCTATCACTTCGTCTATGCTGCGACATATCTCGGGGCAAGGTTTTATATCACTTATTTTCTTTTTGAGATGAGTGAAAAAATCCTCATATCTCAATATATGTGCTATGATGGCATTACTACGTGAAGCTATCTCATATATACGCATAAGAGCATCTATGGGAAGAGATGACCCTTCTAATGATAGCAGTTTAATGTCGTTGTCGGCAGTGGAAAACTCGGCCGAGGGGAATGCTCCCCCAGCGTGTCGTATGTATTCATCTGTCTGGCGTAGTTCGGTAGAGAGTGCCGCCAGGTTGCGGTATGGGCGTATGTGTGAACACAGATTGCGTCCCTTCTCACTACGGCAATAGGGGAGTATAGCGGCTTTTACTTTTTCTAGTTCCAGGTCTTCTATGGTACGAGCGTCTATCATATGGTATGTTAGATTAGTTTGGGGTTATTGTGATGGCGGTCGTGGTCTCGGGCGGTTTTAATTTCCATTTTGCGTTTAAATGCACTATCTAGGTCTATTCCTGTTTGATTGGCCAGGCACATAACGACAAATACCACATCAGATAGTTCTTCTCCCAAATCACGAGTGGTGTCTGATTCTTTTTCGCTCTGCTGCCCATAACGACGAGCTATGATACGGGCTACCTCGCCTACTTCCTCGGTAAGCAGAGCCATATTGGTAAGAGGGTCAAAATAACGCACCCCGTGTTCTTTAATCCATCTATCTACTGCCTCTTGGGCGTTTTTTATATCCATAGTATGTTTTTAATGTTAAAAACAAAAGTATGAGGAAAAATATCCGTATAGTTTTGTTTTTATGACTTTTTAATTCTTACCTTTGAAAAAATACATTTATAGCTGTCATATCATATGTGTGATATAGTATTTTTACCACATATATGACCAGACAAATTTAACGAAATAATTTGACCTGCGGGTTAAAAATAACACATACACCCTTTATCTATGAACCAATTAAGAATTAAAAGAATAGAAAGCCTCTTAAAAGAGGATATAAGTGAGATGCTACGCCAGTGGGCCAAGGAAAACACACCTGGTGTCCTGCTGAGTGTCAGTAGCGTACGCGTAACCCCAGACCTATCCATAGCTCGTGTTAATATGAGTATCTTCCCTACCGATGATAAAATGACTATCCTGGAAAAAGTAAAGGAGCAGACAGCTTACTTCCGTGGGGAATTGGGAGATAAGGTACGACATCAGCTACGTAAAATACCCGAAGTGATATTCTATATAGACGAAGGCTACCAGCATATGGAAGAGATAGAAAAATGTCTAAGAGGAGAAGTAGATAATCCTATAAGAGATAAATAAACGATATAAATACTTGCCGCCAGTTTGGCGGCACCCACCCCCCACCCTTTAAATATGTTTACCATATGTCTGCTTCATCATACATAGCCCGTAGGTATCTCACGTCCCGTAACAAGAGGTCGGCCGTGGGGATTATTACGACTATGGCTGTGGTAGGTGTAGCTGTGGGTGTGTTTGCGATGGTTGTGGTAATGGGTGTCTTTGCGGGACTAAGGGAGATAAACGACGCGTCTATGAATGGCGTCTATCCCCATATAGAGATAAGCCCCACTACGGGTAAGACCATCACGGTAGATGAGTCTATGACCTCTGCCATAGAGGACGTAGAAGGAGTCGAATACATCTCTCGCACTCTTACAGAAAAAGCATTTGTAAAGTATCGCACGGGAGAGCTTATATGCCGCATAAAGGGTATAGACACTGCATATTTTGATGTAATAGATATGGATAGCCTCATAGTAGGCAATGTAGATATGGCCGATGATGGATATAATATCCCTCAGGCTCTGGTAGGAGTAAAGGCAGCATATTTATTGCAGATGAATATCCCCGATATGAGCAATACCCTCACCGCCTTTATCCCGCAAGGCAAAACCACTACCCGTGCACTATCTTCGTTTTACCGTGAGATTTCATTTTTTCCCACAGCATATTTTACGGGACACGGTGGGGAGGAGAATATCATCTATGTGCCTTTGCGAGCTATGCAGGAATTGATGGGTAGAACACCCCACCAGATAAGCAGCATAGAGATAAAGGTAAAAGAAAATGCCGATGAAGAGGTGGTGTCTGCCACTCTAAGGTCTGTACTGGGAGACGAGTATACCGTACGCACCATCTCCCAACTCAAATCCTATATGTACAAAATCATCAATACAGAAAACGCCGTACTGTATGCCGTTTTTGCACTTATTCTCATCATAGCAATGGCGGGTGTGGTGGCATCTGTCGTGATGCTTATACTGGATAAAAAGGACAATATCTATGTGTTGCGAGCTATGGGAATGAGTATTAAAGACATCAGGAGGATTTTTATATATGAAGGTCTTATGAGCCTGTGGGCAGGAGCTGCCATAGGTATGGTGTGTGGAGTGATACTGGTGCTGGCACAGGAACATTTTTCCTTTATAACGATAAGCGGTACCACCAGTATCCCATATCCTGCGATGCTTACCGTGTGGAACATAGTCATCACCATAGTGAGTATTGCGACACTTGGATACCTGTCTACCATCATAGCTACGGGAGGAATGAAAAAGATATTCTATGAAAAGAGAGATGAAAAAGAGTGATGACGAGCGTGAGATATCGGCTCATTATAAGCTGGGACTGCACGGCGAGAGATTGGCGTGTGATTATCTCACAAATACGGGATATAAAATCCTACACACCCGCCATCGCATAGAAGGCATAGAGATAGACATCATAGCACTCAAGGACGATACGTTGGTTTTTGTAGAGGTGAAAACACGCCGTAGTGATAATCTGGAATCCCCTCAAGACGCTGTGGATATAAAAAAACAACATCGTATGATACGTGCCGCAAATGCTTATATGCAGACATCAGAACAGGACGTGTCTATACGGTTTGATATCATAGCCATAGTAACCAATGCCCATCATAGCCATATAGACCATATAGAGGACGCATTCTCTCCATTTGTATGATGAGAATTGGTGGTTTATTTATACTTTTGCTTTCACAATAGAAAACATATATCACACATATCACATATGAAAGACGTTAAAAACACCAGGGTAGTAGTAGGGCTTTCGGGAGGAGTAGATAGTTCGGTAGCGGCATACCTGCTCAAAGAACAAGGTTATGAGGTAATAGGCCTGTTTATGAAAAACTGGCACGACACGTCGGTCACTATATCCAAAGAATGTCCTTGGCTGGAGGATAGCAATGATGCTATGATGGTGGCACAGGCTCTCGGGATACCGTTTTCGGTGGTGGATTTGAGTGAGATATACAGGGAGAAGGTCGTGGACTATATGTTTTCTGAATATGAAAAAGGCCGCACGCCAAACCCCGATGTTCTATGTAACCGAGAGATAAAATTTGATGTATTCTTGCGTGCAGCCCAAGAGTTGGGTGCCGATATGGTAGCAACGGGACACTATGCCCGTGTGGAAGAGACAGAAGTAAACGGAGAGACGGTATATAGACTACTGTGTGGACTGGACGGCAACAAAGACCAGAGCTATTTCCTGTGCCAGCTATCCCAAGAACAACTATCCCACGCTATGTTCCCCATAGGAGATATGGAAAAACCTCACGTGAGACAGATAGCCACTACACTAGGATTGGTTACGGCCAGTAAGAAGGATAGTCAGGGTATATGTTTTGTAGGGAAGGTAAAACTCCCCGAATTCCTTAAACAAAAATTAGCTGCACGCGATGGACAGATAATAGAAATCCCTGCCGATAGTCCTATATATGCTCACCGTAAGAGTGAGCTGGACTCATTCGCGGGTGATGATAAGATGCGTCTATCTTCTCGTAAATATGACTACTCCCCTACAGATGGTAAAGTTATAGGTACACATCACGGAGCACACTTTTTTACCTGTGGGCAGCGTAAGGGGCTTGATGTGGGAGGCCACGCATTTCCTCTTTTTGTTATAGATACAGACACACGTGAAAATATAGTATATGTAGGCGAAGGCAAAGACCACGCTGGACTATACCGTACAGCACTGTTTATTCCTACACAGGACGAACACTGGATAAGAGAAGATATGGCTCTTAAAGACGGAGATAGTCTAGATGTTATGGTACGCATACGCTACCGCCAACCGCTGGAGAGTGCCACCCTACACAAACGCCCAGAAGGCATCTACATTACATTTTCCCGTCCCCAGAGTGCCGTTACCAGTGGGCAGTTTGCAGCGGCATATGTGGGAGATGAATTGGTTTTCAGCGGGGTGATAGAATAGCTGAAAAAATTTAATATCTTTAAAAAAGAAAAAAAGCACGATATCCCACTCTAAATTTGTAACTTTGCACATTGCAAGTAGTGTGTCTGTACTATACGTGTACTTACATGGCTGTTGCGACTATTAGGGTTAAATTTTTATTAAAAATAATATAATGAAAAACAAGAGGATATTGTATGTTTCTTCGGAACTTACTCCCTACTTGCCATCTTCACATATGGCAGATACTTCGCTGGATTTACCTAGGATTATGCAGGAGGAAGGCTGTGATGTGAGGATATTTATGCCTCGTTTTGGTTGTATAAACGAACGCCGTCATCAGTTGCACGAAGTCATACGTCTATCTGGTATGAATATGGTAGTCAATGATATAGACCAGCCTCTTATCATCAAGGTAGCA
This sequence comes from Flavobacteriales bacterium, assembly GCA_017537565.1. Lineage (GTDB taxonomy): Bacteria > Bacteroidota > Bacteroidia > Flavobacteriales > UBA1820 > Merdimorpha. The sequence continues at coordinate 349 of JAFYKQ010000097.1, read as the reverse complement.
TCTGTGCCTCGTGAGCGACTACAGGTTTATTTCATAGATAACCAGGAGTATTTCAAAACCCGTAACCGCGAATATGACGAGAACGGTATTCCTTGTGCAAATAACGATGAACGTGCTATCTTTTTTGCTAAAGGTGTGATAGAGACGGTAAAAAAACTCAATTGGAGTCCAGACCTTATCCACGTCAATGGTTGGTTGAGTTATATGTTGCCTCTATACATCAATACTTTGTATAAAAACGACCCAGCATTTGCCGAAGCCAAGGTTGTTACATCGGTATTTGGAGAACCTTATGAAGGTACGATGGATACAGACCTTATCAAGAAAGTCTCATATGACGGTATAGATG
>JAFYKQ010000011.1 GCA_017537565.1 Flavobacteriales bacterium | reverse complement strand
GGCGTATGATAGTTGAGGGCGTTTTTCCTCTTCGACGGGTTTTTCTGCCTGTTTTTCTGTATTTTTTTTCTCTTGTTTCATCTCGCGAGAGCGGTCTATCTCCATCTCGCGGAACGAATCTACCTGTTTCTGGTCCAGATAGAAATTTATATCTCCCAGATACTCTTTTGAGTGGCCATCGCGGAACTCATATACCTTGTTTGTAAGGCCAGATAGGAAATCGCGGTCGTGGCTTACGATGATAAGTGTGCCGTCGTATGACATAAGGGCTTCTTTAAGTATAGCCTTGGAGCGAATGTCGAGGTGGTTGGTAGGTTCGTCCATTATAAGCACGTTAAAAGGACGTACCAGTAGTTTACACAATGCCACACGTCCACGCTCACCGCCCGATAGTACTTTTACTTTTTTGTCCACAGCATCTCCTGCAAAAAGAAAACTACCCAAAAGGTCTCGTGATTTTGGTCGCATAGTTTCTGTGGCTTCGTCCTCGATGGTCTGTAGTACGGTTTTCTCGCCGTCCAGGACTTCTTTCTGGTTCTGGGCATAGTAGCCTAGGTGTACGTTATGACCTTTTTCTATATCTCCCTCGTATGGTATCTGTCCTAGTAAGCATCGTACAAACGTGGTCTTGCCCTGCCCGTTCTTGCCCACCAGTGCTATCTTATCCCCACGGGCTATCTCCAGTGAAATGCCCTTGAGGACCTGTTTCTGAACGTAAGGCACAGTTACATTGCGGCCGTTTTTTTCTATGGTACGCACAGGGTCTGTAAAGGTCTTGCACACATCATCGGCACGGAAGACTACTTTTCCCGTAGGGGAATCTACCTGGAATTTGAGGTTCATGGCCGCTACATCTTCGTCATCTACCTCTATGAGTTCTGTTTTTTCAAGACGTTTCATAAGGCTCTGTGCAAACGCGGCCTTGGTGGCTTTATAACGGAAGCGTTCTATGAGGGCTTCGGTCTGTTTTATCTCTTTTTCCTGATTGCGGCGTGTAGCCAGTTGTTTTTCGCGTATCTCGCTGCGTAATTCCAGGTATTTGGAGTAAGGTTGTTTATAGTCGTATATGCGACCACAGGAAATCTCTATGGTACGGTTGGTTACATTGTCTAGAAAAGTGCGGTCGTGGCTCACCAGTACTACTCCGCCGGGAAATTTGGTGAGGAAATCTTCCAGCCATAGTATGGATTCTATGTCCAGGTGGTTGGTGGGCTCGTCCAGTAGCAGTATGTCGTTGTGTCCTAGGAGTAGTTTGGCTAGTTCTATTCTCATACGCCAACCACCAGAAAAAAGACTGGTGTCCTTGTCAAAATCTTCGCGGTCAAATCCTAGTCCCGTAAGCACGCGTTCTATATCTCCTGCATAAGTGTATCCGCCAGCCAAATCATATTTATGTGTGAGCGTATGCAGTTCTTCCAGCAGTTTCATATAAGAATCGCTCTCATAGTCTGTGCGGGTTTCTATCTGTGTGTTTATTTCGGCAAGGCGTTTTTCTATCGCTTTGATTTCGGTAAAGGAACTCTCTATCTCCCCCATAAGAGTGTGGCGGTCCACAAAGTCTATATCCTGACGCAATATCCCAACGCGTATATCTCCGTCATAGGAAAGACCTCCCTGTGATGGCTCCAAATCGCCCGCTAGAACTCTCATTAGTGTTGTTTTACCAGCGCCGTTTTTCCCTGCCAGACCTATGCGGTCGCCTTTGTTAATCTTAAAGGATACCCCACTGAATAGGTCTTCGCCTTGGAATGTTACGGTTATATTATTGGCCGAAAGCATCTTCTTTTCCTCCTTATTATAATATGTATTGTAATATAAGAGCAAAGGTATGAAAAATGCTTTTATTATGATGTAGAGATAATATGCATAGAGAAATAAAAAAGATGATGATATTCGCTATATTTGCAAGGTTAAATAATGTGCAAATCTTTAATACATATATGATGAAAAGATATTCCATATTTATAATGTCGTGTGTGGTGGCACTGTTCTCATCGTGTAGTAGTCTGGAAGTAGATGAGGTATGGGTAAAACCTCCACAACTGGTGCAGGCCTATGTAAATCCCGAGGTATATGGTTTGGGTGCCGAATGGGTTCAGGGTGGACTAGTCGTGCTGCTGCCTTGTAACGTAGGGCAGTATGGTATATTGCGTTCCAATCCAAAAGCCTATATTACCAATGCGGCCAATAACCGTGTGTATGACTCATTGCGTACGGTGCATAACGACCGTAATAATATAGCTATACGCTATGTGCGTTATATACCTCCGCTGGATATGTTGGGAGGGTTTCACTACCAGGTGATGTGGAAGGAAATAGAGCGTATAGACGTAAAGGTAGATAGAGCCATAGGTGGGGGATATGAAGCAGACAGTGCTATAAATGATATAGTGACTATTCAGGGGCTTATAAATATGAAAGAGGAACTGTCTCGCTCGCCACAGGAGGAATATTTTCCAAATGAGAGATATAAGGAAAAAATGAGCCTTCCTCTTTTTAACTCCCGCACTCGCCCTATGGTAGCTCTTCCACTTATATTTTCTATAAGGGATATAAACTCTCTTCCTGTGAGTGAATGTGCGTTTATCATAGATGTAACATTTGCCGATGGGACGACACTTACCACATCTACCGGTGTGATAAAGTGTAAATAAAACCCATATAGAGAGTGGTAACGACTATATTTTAAATATATTTATACATTAGTGGTCATATTAATAGATTTATCCAGAAAAAAATCATACTTTTGCCTGATAATAAACTAAAAGTACAATAATGACATCTGCAGATAACTCAAAAGGTAAAATTATCAAGATAGTTGGACCAGTGGTGGACGTACAATTCCCTCCAAAAAGTGCCAACTTCCCCAAAATCTATGACGCTCTAGAAGTGACTAATGATTTGGGTAACACTATCACATTTGAAGTACAACAACAGATAGGTGAAGATACATTGCGTTGTATCGCTATGGATATCACAGACGGTCTTTCTCGTGGTATGGAAGTAGTGGCAACAGGTTCTTCTATCAAGATGCCTATCGGTAACGACATACGCGGTCGTCTTTTCAACGTATCGGGTGATGCGATAGACGGTATGGGTAACCTACCAAAGGAAAACGGTCTTCCTATCCACCGTCCAGCTCCAAAATTTGAAGAGCTTTCTACTACATCTGAAGTGCTTTTCACAGGTATCAAGGTGATAGACCTTATCGCTCCTTATGTACGAGGTGGTAAAATCGGTCTATTCGGTGGTGCCGGTGTGGGTAAAACGGTGCTTATCCAGGAGCTTATCAACAATATCGCCAAACAGCACGGTGGTCTTTCTGTGTTTGCCGGTGTGGGTGAACGTACTCGTGAGGGTAATGACCTATTGCGTGAGATGATAGAATCTGGTATCATCAACTATGGTGAAGAGTTTAAGAAATCTATGGAAGAAGGTTCTTGGGACCTTTCAAAAGTTGACCGCGAAGCTCTTAAAGATTCAAAACTAGCGTTTGTATTTGGACAGATGAACGAGCCTCCTGGAGCACGTGCTCGTGTGGCACTTTCTGGTGTGACATTGGCAGAACACTTCCGTGATGGTGACGCCGAAAACGGTGGCGAAGGTCGTGATATACTTTTCTTTGTGGATAACATCTTCCGTTTCTCACAGGCTGGTAGTGAGGTTTCTACACTGCTGGGTCGTATGCCATCGGCGGTGGGTTATCAGCCTACATTGGCGTCTGAAATGGGTGAGCTGGAAGAGCGTATCGCTTCTACAAAACACGGTAGTATTACATCGGTACAGGCGGTATATGTGCCTGCCGACGACTTGACAGACCCTGCTCCAGCTACAACGTTTGCTTACCTAGATGCCAAAACGGTGCTTTCTCGTAAGATAGCCGAGCTGGGTATCTATCCTGCGGTTGACCCACTGGAATCATCGTCTCGTATCCTTGACCCTACGGTGGTAGGTAAAGAACACTATGAGACTGCATTGAGAGTAAAAGAAATTCTTCAGAAGAACGCTGCACTTCAGGATATCATTGCTATCTTGGGTATGGAAGAACTTTCAGAAGAAGACAAACTGGTGGTACACCGTGCACGTCGTGTGATGCGTTATCTTTCACAGCCATTCCACGTGGCAGAACAGTTTACAGGTCGTCCAGGTGTGTATGTAGATATCAAGGACACTATCAAAGGTTTCAATATGATTATAGATGGTGAACTTGACAAATATCCAGAAGCAGCATTCAGCTACTGTGGTACTATAGAACAGGCCATAGAAAAAGGTGAACAGATGTTGCGTGAAGCTGGTATGAACTAATATATTACAAGAGTAATGAACGTAAAGGTAATAAGTCCAGAAGGTCAGATATTCTCGGGAGAGACAGATGCTGTTACTCTACCAGGAGAAAAAGGCTCTTTCCAGATACTTAAGATGCACGCTCCTATTGTGTCTACTCTTTCTGCAGGAGAGGTAAAGATACATTGTAATGGTGCGGTAGATGCAGATGCTATTACTGCACAGAATGTACGTGTGGAGGGTGAAAACCTTTTCATAAAGGTAAATGGAGGTGTCGTAAAATCGGCACAGGACGATATAGTTGTTCTAGCAGACTAACGACACATTGCTATATATAACGGCCTGCCTCGTAGAGGCAGGCCGTTTTTTTATGCTAATATAGTAAAGGTGGAAGATAGAAATGCTTATATTTAGCACAGAGAGATAGATATCCACCTTTTATCTATCCTCCCCTAATGGGGCAGAAAATAAACCCAATGTGATGTGCAGTAAGATGGCTCTATACCTGGCAAGTGTTATTCCTTTTCCTCGTGAAGTGGTATGTGTGCCGTATGATTATCTTACGGGGTTTTTACCTGGGGAAGTAATAGATAACCGTGAGAGTTTTGCGATGTTTTATAATCATTTTATGAACTATCACCATATAGCCTCACAGATGAAGGTGGTGAGTGTCACGCGTGGCGAGACTTCCAGCGATGTATGGTTAAGGTGTGAGTGTATGTTACAGGTGAAAAAAATATATGATAAAACTATAGATGACGGCCTGTATTGTGATGCTTGTCGTGTTTATGATGTAGAACTGTGTAATGTCCCGCCAGAGGACTTGAATGATATAGCAGTATATGAAAAACAGGCGGTGAGGTATGCCCCGCTAGATGAGCCGTTGTCACGTCCTTTTACTCTTCTGGACGTGATGCGTATCATACGTCTTACAGATGTAGAGAAATTTTATGCTATGAGTCTTCCCACGCTGCAGGATATGTATGCCTATACTATAAACACTATGAGGATACGTATGGCCTTCCACCGCCAAGAGGGAAGCATAGACCTGCCCTTTTTTCTTAATTAATTCATAGATAATAGATGTGTGTATTTATATTTTTTTATAATTTTAGCAGTTATAAACCAGATAGAATAAAGGAGGTAGATAATGGCGTCCAAAGCACCGGTGAGAGAGATAACTCACGCTGAAACAATAGAGATATTAAAAGCATATCGCCGCTTACTGCAAGCGGTGCGTTATCCCTTGAGTAAAGACGAGATGGCACTCATACACAAGGCTTTTGCACAGGCAGCAAAGGCTCATAGTCATCAGCGTCGTCGCAGTGGGGAACCTTATATATTCCACCCTATATCTGTGGCGACTATCGTTGCCAGCAAGATGAGTCTGGACGCGGTAGCCATAGCATCGGCACTCCTTCACGATGTGGTGGAAGATACAGATACTACCCTTGAAGACATAGAACGTGATTATGGGCCTACTATAGCGGCCATTATAGATGGTCTTACCAAGATTTCGGGTATTTCAGACTCCAATATAAGCGTGCAGGCCGAAAACTTCCGCAAGATGCTCGTTACCATATCCAACGACATACGTGTTATCCTTATCAAGATAGCCGACCGTCTACACAATATGAAGACGATGGACGCTATGATACGCCAGAAACAACAAAAGATAGCATCGGAAACGCTGTATATCTATGCTCCGTTGGCTCACCGTCTGGGACTTTATAATATCAAGACAGAACTAGAAGACCTGTCTCTTAAATACACCGAACCCGAAGCCTATGAAAATATCGTTCATCTGCTGGAAGAGAGCGATGAAGCACAGAAGGCATATATAGATGAGTTTATACGTGCGGTAAAAGATGTACTGGACAAGGAAAAATTTGATTATACCATCACGGGACGCAATAAATCTATCTATTCTATTCACAAAAAGATGGTAAACAAGGGTGTGCCGTTTGATGAGGTTTTTGACCGTTTTGCGATACGTATAGTTTATAATTCGGTGCCATCAGAAGAAAAATTCTGTGCTTGGAAGATATATTCTATCGTTACAGATAAATTCCACCCAAATCCTTCACGTCTGCGAGACTGGATTTCGACACCTAAAAGCACGGGATATGAGGCTCTGCATACGACAGTGATGGGGCCAGAGAACCGTTGGGTAGAGGTACAGATACGCTCATCGCGTATGAACGAACTAGCCGAAACGGGCTATGCTGCCCACTATAAATATAAACACGCGGGCGAGGCGACAGATAACTATATGGAGGAATGGATATCCAAGGTGCGAGATACTCTGGAACAAGCCGAAATGAATGCAGCCGACCTGGTTAACGAATTCAAACTAAACCTGCTGGTAGGAGAGATATTTGTCTTTACCCCAAAAGGAGACCTTCGTAGCTTGCCAAAAGGTTCGTCGGCACTTGACTTTGCATTTGCCATACATACGGCTGTGGGTACTCGATGCTTGGGAGCCAAGGTAAATGGAACACTTGTCCCACTTAACTATATCCTGCAAAGCGGTGACCAGGTAGAGATAATAACCGGTAAAAACCAACGTCCAAAGGCACAGTGGTTGGAATTTGTAAAAACCTCGCGTGCCCGTAACAAAATCAAGGCTGCCCTTAACGAAGACATACGTGAGATATCGTCATACGGTAAAGAGATACTGGTGCGTAAGCTCAAACACCTTAAAATGGAACTTACAGAAAAAGTCCTCAATGATTTGGTTACATATTTTAAGGTGGATTCATCACAGGAATTGTTCTTGCGTTTTGGTAAAGGACTTATAGACAACGAAGCACTTAAACAGTTCTCGTCACAACGTGGATTTTTCTCTACGCTATTCCGTCGTACACCGTCGGCAGTAGCTCCCAAATCCATCTCTACCGATGAGGTTATGCACTATGACCGTCTGGTGTTTGGCGATAACGAGGATAAGTTCAACTATACGCTGGCTCCTTGCTGTAATCCACAGCCGGGTGATGATGTATTTGGATTTGTGAGTATAGGAAAGGGCATAACTGTTCACCGCCACGACTGTCTTAATGCTACCGATATGAAGGCAAACTATGGCTATCGTGTCCTTACGGCCAAATGGATAGATTCATCACGTGAAGAAAGCCGAGTGGTGCTAGATATAACGGGTGTAGACAACATAGGTCTTATAAATAACCTTACTCACGTCATATCTGAAGAGATGGGTATAAATATGGACTCTATAAACGTGAGCAGTAAGGCTGGTATGTTCAACGGTGAAGTGGCTGTCATAGTTAAAAACAAAGACCAACTCAAGGAACTGATGGATAAAATACGCGAGATGGAATCTGTCAAGAACGTGAGTGTAAAATAAATTTCTGTTTTTTGAATGAGAAAACATCTGCTGTTTTTTATCGTCGTGCTATGTATGGCAGGTAGCCTATCGGCACAGAAAAAAGACTATGTAACCGTAGGGTTGGGGATAGACTATGCTCTGCTTAACGACCGTGCGGTGGGTGATGTGCCTATGAAAAGTCTTATGGGTAGTGCGTCGATGGGGTTTATGCATATAGGAGAGAATAACAGATGGGACGTGAGTCTGAAAGGAGGTTTTGGTTTTTCCAATACCTATAATTTTCCGTCTATATCTTCTCGTGTGGCAGATTCTTATTATTTCTCATTGGGTGGAGGATACTTACATAGGGTGAGTGATAGTGCTGGCAAATGGCGATGGTATGTGGGAGGAAAAGGTGAAGCGATGCTTTATATAAACCAGATAGTTCCCTTCACCAATAGCGAAGCCAATTATTTCTTCCACGCTGGTCTGGGGCCTGCCGCTGGCCTAGAAAAAGATATGAATATCTTTAAGAGGAAGTGGACTGTGTGTGCTGGTATAGAGGCAGACCTGCTGGCGGTGGTGGTACGACCTTCATATGTGTTGCCATTTGTAGAAGAAGGGTTGAGAAATGTACAGATAGCCACACTTAACGACTATGGTAATTATTCTACCCGTGTGTCATTGTTCCGCATTATGAAAAACGGTAATGCTATGAAGTTTATCTATCGTTGGCGATATGATTTTTATTCGCGAGAAAATACCGTAAGACACGCTATGCACAGTGTTTCATTTATTCTCTACTTTAAGGCCAGCAAATGATTATGAAAAAAAGACTGATATATTTCCTGCTATGTGTCGCTATGGTGTGTGGGGTGTCCAGTTGTGAAAAACTGTTTATGGACAGTGACCCAAATGATTTTTCATATGAGGATATGTTTGAATCACTATGGAAGACGGTGGACGAAAAGTATTCATACCTATCTTATAAAAACATAGACTGGAAGGGTGTCTATGATGAGAAAAAACCTCTTGTAAATCCATCTATGACGACACTGGAATTCTACAAACTCCTGTGTGATATGTTGTATGTCCTTGAGGACGGACACGTTAATCTCTATGCTGGTTTTGACTATGCACGCAACTGGCAGTGGTATCTGGACGCCCCACAGAATTTTGTATATTCTGTCATAGAACGCAATTATCTAGGGGTAGACTATTGGGCGTCGGGAGGGCTTAAAAATACCATACTGGACGATGGTAAATATGGTTATATATACTATGGTTCTTTTTCAAGTAGTATAACCTATATGCCTATCATACTGGACCGTTTTAAGGATACTCGTGGGATAATCATAGATGTGAGGGATAACGGTGGGGGTTCGCTAGATAATGCTTGTATGCTGGCAGACTATATAGCCGATACACGTCGTCATACGTATTCTATTTATTATAAAGATGGGGCAGGGCACGATGATTTTTCAGAACCTTATCATCATTACAGTACGCCTCGCGGCAATGGTTATGACCGCCCTATCATTATACTTACCAATCGTTCTTGTTATAGTGCCACTTCACATTTTGTTACTATGGCCAAAGAATTTCCCAATGTCATAGTACTGGGAGATAAGACAGGAGGTGGAGCAGGACTTCCTATGGACTATACGCTTTATGGAGGGTGGCAGTTAAGGTTGAGCTCTACTCGCAGTGTGGACGCTCGTGGGGTGGACTTTGAATTGGGTGTAGAACCAGACGTATATCATACATTAAATGTCCCACTTCTCACTGCTGGTGTGGACTCTATGATAGAAGAAGCCAAAAACCTTATAGAATTACATTATAACTAATGCTGCTATGGCAAACACGCTGGATATAGACCTTATACTTAAAACCATACCGTCAGACCCCGGTGTGTATAGGTACTATGACAGTGATGGTGCCATACTATATGTAGGTAAGGCCAAAAACCTAAAAAAACGCGTCAGCTCATATTTTAAGGGCAGTGGACATTCGCCCAAAACACGCGTTATGGTATCCAAGATAGCATCTGTGCAGTATGTCGTGGTGGAAAACGAGGCCGAAGCACTATTGCTGGAAAATAATCTTATAAAATCACTGCGACCACGATACAATATTATGCTACGGGACGATAAGACTTACCCGTGGATATGTGTCAAAAACGAAGACTTCCCACGTATATTCCTCACACGTAAAAAGATAGATGACGGTAGTACGTATTATGGGCCTTATCCCGATGTAGGTACGGCTCGTCTGGTGCTGGACGTTATAAAGGACCTGTTCCCTATACGCACCTGTAAATACACGCTTAATGAAAAGGCGATAGAGGAAGGACGTGTGAAGATATGCTTGGAATATCATATAAAACGCTGTGCTGCTCCCTGTGCTATGCTTATATCACAGAATAGGTATGAGCGTAATATAGAAATGGCACACCAGATATTACGCGGGCATTTTTCCCAAGTGTTAAAGGAGATGAAAGAAGATATGATGCAGCGAGCCTCACAGCTGGACTTCGAAGGGGCGCAAGAGATAAAGGAAAAGATAGAACGTCTGTATAATTACAGGTCTCGTTCTACTGTGGCAGGAGGCCGTGTGGTAGATGCCGATGTGTTTTCTATCGTGTCAGACTCGCTGTCGGGGTATGTCAATTATATGCACGTAGTACAGGGTTCGGTTATTCAGTCCTATACTATGGAGATGAAAAAATGTATGGACGAGAGTGACGAAGAACTACTGCAACTAGCTGTGGTGGAATTGCGAGAGAGATTTTCTTCTACATCGCGGGAAGTGTTGCTTTCTATCCCGCTAGATATAGAACTGGGCGACGGAGTGAAAACCATCGTCCCACAGAAGGGTGAACGTCGATTGATAGTGGAACTATCAGAAAAAAATGCACGTATGGCACGAGCCGAACGCCTTAACAAGGAACGTATCACCGACCCCGAAGCACATACTACCCGCCTGATGCAGACTATGCAGGAAGACCTGCATCTGGACCGTCCACCACGTCATATAGAGTGTTTTGACAACTCAAATATACAAGGTACCAATGCCGTTTCTTCCTGTGTCGTATTCCGTGACGGTCGTCCCAGTAAGAAAGATTATCGTCATTTTAATGTGCGTACGGTGGTAGGTGCAGATGACTTTGCTACTATGGCCGAGGTCATTACACGTCGTTATTCCCGTATGATAAACGAGGGTGAAAGCCTGCCAGACCTTATAATAGTAGATGGAGGTAAGGGACAGTTATCATCGGCATATGAGATACTGTGTCGTCTGGGTATAGAACATAAGGTAAAAATCATAGGTATAGCCAAACGTCTGGAAGAACTATTTTATCCCGATGACCCTATACCGCTGTATCTGGACCGTCGTTCTATGACGCTTCGTGTGATACAGCAGTTACGTGACGAAGCGCATAGATTTGGTATAACACATCACCGCAACCGCCGTAGCAAGGCCGCTCTTACATCTGAACTGGACGATATAAAAGGCGTGGGAGAAAAGACCAAAGAGAACCTGCTTAGAGTATTTCGTACGGTAGATGCCGTGCGAGAGGCTTCGCGGGAGGAACTAGCATCTGTTATAGGAGAGGCCAAGGCTAGTCTTATCATACAACATTATAAATCATTAAATGATTTTATATGAGATTTTGATGGTAAATAGTAGTGTAAATTCACTATATTTGTGAGTATAAAATAATATAATAAGCTTATGGAGCATTAGCACTTTACGGTGCATACATTTTAAGATATAAGGAAAAGCGTTAGCTTTATTTCTGTCTGTTGAAACTTAGACACTTTCATATGAGGCAAGGAAATGAAGTTGATGTCTACGTTATATGGCGTGGGCTCACTTTGATATTTGTGCCTCAGGTAGTCTAAGACCTCAACAGCAGATTGAAAAGGTGGCCCGCGTCTTTTTTATGTATGTGCGTCATTATCTGTAAGGGCCAATCACATATTGTACAAAATCTAATACTTATATCTTAAAATGAAAAAAACGACATCTTTATTTATAGTGGCAGTATTGTGTATGGCTATGTTTACCTCTTGTGCTACTATATTCTGTGGCTCAAGAGCCAAAGTAACATTTGATTCTTCTACTCAAGTAGAAAAAGCAACTCTTACTATAGATGGTAATAAATATCGCAACATAACATTCCCATATACTGTAAAAGTGCGTCGTGGATTTGATTATTCAGACGTGAAAGCCGAAGCCGAAGGATATGAGCCTGTGTATATCCAGGTGTATAAAACATTTAACCCGGTTTCTATTATCAATCTGTGTGATATATTGGGTTGGGGTATAGACGCGGCTACGGGAGCCATTACCAAACCCGAGAAAAAATATTACGAGATAGAATTTGAGGAAAAGAAATAACATAACATTTACTCGTTATCACCAATAAAAATCCCCGCCTCACGGCGGGGATTTTTTAAGCGTTACAATGTATGGTTGATTATTTTTCTACTGGTGTGAAACGTATGTCATCTATCCATATCATACCACGATTTTTAAGACAGATGTTAAGCGTGATACCATCACGTCCCTGTCCTGGTTGTTTTTCTACCACTACATCTATGGTGTACTGTTTCCATTCTGGAGAGTCTATGACTATGTCTGTATTGACTAGATAACGTCCTAGATGACGTAGATTAAGACTCAATGTAGGGACTTCGGGTTTTATCTTCTGGACTTTGACCTTGTCGTTTTTATCTACATAGTTTTTGGATAGTGGGAACTCACGTGCATCACCAGCCTTTGCCCAGAATGACACGCGGTATGTCTTGCCGGCAGGTACTATCATAGGGAAGTGTTGTAGTGTTACGCCTTTGCCGTTGGCATATGTGATAAGACGCAATGAGTGTTCGCCACTATGAGCAGTACGGCTATCTACAAAATATGTAGAACCACGACCGTCGCCTACCTGTGCATATACGCCATTTGGTACACCTACCGATGTGTTTATCTCAAAATCTCCATCTACAACTACATTGGCAGTGTCTGGTGTAGCTATAAGAGTGCTGTCCAGTGTTATCTTGTACACCTTGCTGTCATAGCCACCCATCTTGTCCATTATGATACCGTTTACCATACGCACCTCTCGGTCTTCAAATGGCACAGAAACGACACCAGTGTATCCATAGTCTTTAAGAGAAATGACTATGTCTTTTGGACGGTTTTCTTGGTTTACGGCTGCTATTATAAGGTTTTTACCACGTGCCCAAGCACGAGCCTCGGTAAGAGTATCCTGTGTGAATGCCTGTGGAGCGTCCTCACCCGATAGTATGTATGGTGTCATTTCGGCTATTTCCAGTGCCATAGCTCCTGCCTCTGCCCAAGCGGTAGTAGATTTTGGGAAGCCGTTCTGGCCGTGGCGTATGAAGTACTGAAAACCAGTGCTACCGTTTATGAGTCCCATATATGTAGCTGCACGCATCTCGGCTGCGGTAGGCTCACGTTTCCACCATTCGTTTCCACCGAATGCCTGTGGTACGAGCCATATACCTTTCTCACATATAAATTCGTCTTTCAGTAGGCGTTGGAATTCAGATACCCCGCTCAGTGGAGCACGAGGTACGGGATATAGGTCACCCATAGCTATGTCTAGGCTTTCGGCATATTTACGGGCAGTACCCTTATGCATAAATACGATGGTAACAGGGTGATAAGGGTCTATTTCCTTGACTATCTTATATAGGTTGTTAAGTACGGCAGGGTCTGTCTTACGACCGTCGGGTTCGTCGGCTAGATACCACGATAGTAGCGCAGGGTGGTCTTTGAATGTGCGTACTTCGCGTTTGAGCATTTCTATGCGTTCGTTGGCGTCTTGTTTACTGTTGTATCCAGTGCCACCAGTAGCTACACTCAATAGGTTGTAGTTTACTTTCATGCCTAGTTCGGCAGCACGGTCCATATAGACTTTACGCATCTCGATTTTGGTACGAGGGATATTCTGATATGGAGATAGAAGGTTGAAACCTTGTACCACTTCTTCTTCGGCAATGGTGCTCTGTACAGGAGAATAACAGTAGAAACCAAATGGTATGATAGGCATACCACGAGATATGACACCAGCAGTCTTGCGGTCCAGCTGTGTGGCATTGAACTTATAAGGACGACGTATGAGAGTCTCGTTGCCCTTTATAACATCACCGGTAGTTGTGATGCTGTAATTGAATACATGAGAACCATCAGATAGGTCATCTATCGGTACGATAAGTGAATTGGTACGACCCGCAGTAAGATTCATAGTGTAGGTCTTCCCTGTGGGAGATGTCAGGCTGAGTTTTGAACCAGAATAAGAAGCGTCATTTGGTAGATGAACCAGGAATTCGCCTTGTGTCTCATTCATATAGTAGTCCAGACGCCAAGTAGCCTTAACCTCTTGGGCATAGCTGGCCACTATCGAGAAACATAGTGTGAGAATAAATAATAGTTTTTTCATGTAAAATATCTGTGTTATGTGATTGTATAATTATTTCAAATGAATATGCAGGTTACGTTCCATATACTGCACACTACGGCAAGTCTTGATGACACTCCACGTGATAAAAATACTCAGTGCAGCCATAATGGGAGATATCGTTTGGCCTTCGCTTATCATATCTTCCGTAGGGTAGTGTATCTCCAGGTACATCATCGTTATGTTCCACGTGTTCCACACTGCGTGGAATATGATGGATATCCATAGCGATGAGGTATAGAAATAGAGCAGCCCCATAATGATACTGCACATAAATATCCCTGCCCAATTAAGGTAATCGGCGTGTAAGAGTGCAAATATCACGCTTGTTATCACGATGGATAGTATAGGACGGTGCCACAGCCTGGTGAGAACACGTTGTAATGTCCCGCGGAAGAACATCTCTTCACACAGTGCAGGGATTATCCCCAGAGTGATGATACTCACGGGTAACATCGCCCAATCCCCATCTCCTATCATAGCACGTATCATCTCTATGTGTGCGTTGGCTGCAGTTGTAAGGCTCGTCGAAAGGTCGTCTGGTTGATAGCGTAGTGTAAAATCCCACACAAATTTATGTACATATCCTTTGGCAGGCATAGCTACAAATACCGCAACCGTAGAATAAACCGCAGCTCTCCATCGTGGAGCATTTTTTATGTGAAGACCTCTACATATACCTTCTTTACATTTAATATGCCAAAATACAATGGCCGGCACACCAAATGTGAGAACAGTAGATGTCATAGTCTTTATGTGTGATAGTATGCCCCCCTCTGCTTCTTCGGTTAAAAAGTTCCACAACATACTCATACCTACCCCCACTGCAAATGTAACAAGCAGTAAAAAAAGCATATTCTCTGCACGAGATAGGTAAAAAGGACGTTTCATAGAAATGAGCATTTGTCGTGTCAAATATATATATTTGCACTGGAAAAATCAAGTATGTCCACAATAGTATGAAAATAAAAGATGTAGACCTAGGTGAGTATCCTATTATTCTGGCACCTATGGAGGACGTAACAGACCCACCTTTCCGTACTTTATGTCGTGAGTGGGGAGCAGATATGTCATATTCAGAATTTATATCGGCCGATGGTCTTATACGCAATGCAGCCAAAAGTCTGGTAAAACTGGATATAGAGGAGGGTGAACGCCCCGTAGGCATACAGATATTCGGTGCCAATGCCGATAGTATGCGTGAGGCTACACAGATGATAGCATCACTTTCACGACTGCCAGATGTGCTGGATATAAACTTTGGTTGTCCTGTGAGTAAAGTGGCAGGCAAGGGTGCTGGTAGCGGTATATTCCAAGACGTAGATAATATGTTGCGTATAACACGAGCTGTGGTAGATGCAGCAG
Source organism: Flavobacteriales bacterium (assembly GCA_017537565.1). Classification (GTDB taxonomy): domain Bacteria; phylum Bacteroidota; class Bacteroidia; order Flavobacteriales; family UBA1820; genus Merdimorpha. The sequence continues at coordinate 27,841 of JAFYKQ010000011.1, read as the reverse complement.
GAGATATGCCAGTGACGATTAAAACTCGTCTGGGTTGGGACGAGAAGAGTATAGTGATAGCCGATATCGCCGAAGCATTGCAAGACTGTGGTATAGCAGCTCTTACCATTCACGGACGTACACGTTGCCAGATGTATAAAGGAGAGGCTCGTTGGGACGTTATACGCGACATAAAACGCAATCCTCGTATCCATATCCCCATCATAGGTAACGGAGATGTACGTACAGGAGAAGATGCAGCACGTATGCGTGATGAATATGGATTGGACGGTTGTATGATAGGGCGTGCAGCGGTGGGAAGTCCTTGGCTGTTTGCAGATGTGAAGCATTTCCTTAAGACAGGAGAACACCTCCCACCACCATCTGTAAAAGAACGCGTCAAGGCAGCACGTACACATCTGTCCCGTGCTGTAGCCTGGAAAGGCGAACGCCTGGGTGTACTAGAGACCCGTAAACACTATGCGGCGTACTTCAAGGGAATACCAGACTTTAAGGATACACGTATAAAACTATGTACAGCAGACACTTCCATGGAAGTGATGGAACTGCTGGACTATGTGGAAAATAATTTTTAAATGTTTTTGTCAAAAAATATGGTAGGGTGTACAAAAAACACTATTTTTACACTCAATATGAAACACCATCATTTTACTGATAGGGAAAATATCAATAATTAAATCACAACATAAATAAAAATCTCAACAATGGCAAAACAAACAAAACAGTGGGCAGCTATTATTATGATGATTGCCCTATTTGCAATGATTGCATTTGTTACCAATCTATGCATACCTATGGCTACAATCGTTAACAGCCAGTTTGGTGCTAGTGAGCTAGCAGGACAGATAGGTAACTATGCAAACTTTATCGCTTATCTTCTTATGGGTATTCCTTCGGGTATGCTTATCTCAAAATTTGGCTACAAGAAAACTGCATTGGCAGCATTGCTAGTAGGTATGGCTGGTCTTGGCCTAGAATACTTGAGCGGTGTGGTAGGTAGCTACTGGGTATATCTGGCAGGTGCTTTCATAAGCGGTCTATGTATGTGTATGCTTAACACAGTAGTTAACCCACTTCTTAACCTTCTAGGTGGTGGTGGTAACGAAGGTAACCAGCTTATCCAGATAGGTGGTGCTTTCAACTCGGCTGCTGCTGTGGCTGTGTATATCCTGATGGGTGCACTTATAGGTGAAGTTACCAAAGATACGGGTATAGCCGATGCTACTCCTGCTCTTCTTATAGCTGGTGCTATATTTGTGGTAGCATTTGTGGTGCTTATCTTTACAAAAATCGACGAACCAGAACAGGCCAAAGTAGAATTGGGTCTAGTGACAGGTGCTCTTAAACACCGTCATTTCACTCTAGGTGCATTGGCTATCTTCCTATATATGAGCGTAGAGGTAGGAACTCCTACATATATGGTGTCATATCTTCAGAGTGAGGCTGTGGGAATAAGTGCCAGCGTGGCTGCTCTTATAGCGTCTGTATATTGGTTTATGATGTTCATAGGACGTACTATAGGTGGTGCGATAGGTGGTAAAGTAAGTAGCCGTGCGATGGTAAGTACTGTGGCTGCAGTAGCTGTGGTGCTTATAGGTATAGGTATCTTTACTCCTACTAGTGTTACTATAAGTGTTCCTGGTATCGACTGGGCAAACCTTTCTATGATATGGGTAGAGGTTCCTGCAGGTATGGGAGCATTCCTACTGGTGGGTCTATGCACATCTGTGATGTGGGGTGGTATCTTTAATATGGCTGTAGAAGGTCTTGGCAAATACACTGCTGCTGCATCTGGTATATTTATGACTATGGTATTTGGTTGTGCGGTGATGTTGGCCATCCAGGCGTTCTTCTATGACAAGATAGGTCTATACAGCTACTTTGTGCCAATGGCATCTGCTGCATACATCTTGTTCTACGCTTTGGTAGGTTCTCGTCCAGCCAAAAAGGCAGAATAATATATAGCAATAGCTAATAATAGAAACGCGGCAGCCACGTGTGGCTGCCGCTTTTTGGTCGTTATATATTTACCCGTTAAATACTTTTTACTGCATAGGCAGCCATTACAGCATACAGAGCGGCTGTTTCGGCTCTCAAACGACTCTCCCCGAGGCTTACAGGAATGTATCCTGCCGTGAGTGCCATCTGTAATTCTTCTGCAGAAAAATCACCTTCGGGTCCTATAAGCACACATATGTCATCTGCATCACGCATAGCAGATGTCAATAATACTTTTTCACCCTCCTCCATACAGTGTGCCATAAATCTGGCAGATGAAGTATTGTTCTTTATAAAATCCTTAAAAGGTATAGCTTCGTTAAGGGTGGGGAAGGCTGCTTTGAGGGATTGCTTCCCTGCCGAAAGTATCACACGACGCCCACGTTCACAGTTATACACACGGCGTTCGCTGTGATGGCATATAATGGGAGTTATTTCATCTACTCCTACTTCGGTAGCTTTTTCCAGAAACCACTCCATGCGTTCGTTCATCTTGGTAGGGGCGATGGCTATGTGTATGTGGTAAGGACGTCGCTGGACATCGGGCAATATTTCTTCTACACGCACACTCACAGATGATGGTGAGGCCAATTCTATCACACCGCGTATCATCAGTCCGCTGCCATTTGTGACGTATATGTCACTACCTGCCGTCATTCGCAGAACCTTTACAGCGTGGTGGCTCTCTTCTTTGGAGAGAGTAAAAATGGTATCTGTTTCTGTTATATGTGGAGCGTAAAATAATTGCATAGTGTTCTATAAACTATATCGTGCCGTAGCTGTGGCACTTTGGTCTGTAAATTCTCCTTGTGTGTATTTGAAATAGCCTGTAACGGCTATCATAGCAGCGTTATCTGTCGTGAAATGTAGCGAAGGTAGGTGTAAATCCACCTTGCTGCGAGAAGCCCACGTGGTGAGAGCCTCTCTTAATCCCGAATTGGCAGATACACCTCCCGCTATTGCCAGTGTGCGTATGCCTGTCTCTTTAACAGCCTTTTTAATCTTGTGTAACAATATGTATATGATGGTATGTTGTACCGATGCACACAAGTCGGCCAGGTTTTCCTCTACAAAAGCTTCGTTTTCTTTCTGCATCTTCTGTACAAAATACAGTACAGATGTTTTAAGACCCGAAAAACTGAAATCCAGGCCTTGTACCTGTGGACGAGAGAAAGTAAAGGCATTAGGATTGCCCTGGCGGGATAGACGGTCTATATGAGGGCCAGCAGGATATGGCAGTGATAGTATCTTTCCTATCTTGTCAAATGCTTCGCCAGCAGCATCATCTATCGTTTCTCCTAGTACAGTCATAGAAAAATAGTCATCTACACGCACTATCTGTGTATGACCTCCGCTTACGGTAAGACATAGGAATGGGAAAGATGGGTGTGCAGTAGCGTCATCTGTATCTACAAAATTGGCCAGAATATGTCCTTGCATATGATTTACCTCGATAAGAGGCACCCCCAATGCCAGTGAAAGACTCTTGGCAAATGACGTTCCTACCAAAAGTGAACCTAAAAGTCCAGGTCCACGCGTAAAAGCTATTGCATTCACGTCTTCTTTGCGTATATTTGCTTGTTTAAAAGCCGCATCTACTACGGGGACTATATTTTGCTGGTGAGCACGTGATGCTAGTTCGGGAACGACACCTCCCCATAGTTCGTGGACTTTTTGCGAAGCAATGACACTGGATAGCAACCTGGTGCCTCGCACAATGGCTGCCGATGTGTCATCACACGATGACTCTATACCCAATATGATGGGCTGTTCTACCTGCTCTTTCATAATGGCAAAAATAGTGAATAAATAATATACTGCAATGAATAAAAAAGCTCGCATAGCAATACGTGTACTGCTGGGGATAATCCTGGTGGTTGTCTTGCTGTTGGGGCTGCTTATGGTGCCACCTGTACAGAACTATCTGGGACGTGCCATATCACATAAAATTTCTCAAAATATCCCACAGGAAATATCCATAGATACGTTTACCGTGAGACCATCGGGGCGTGTACATATGGCCGGTGTGCTATTGAAAGACCATCACGATGATACACTGGCATATATACCAGCGGTAGATGCCAGAATACGTCTGTCCAGTATATTTTCTAGTCGTATATCATTGGGATATGTGTTGCTCACCTCTCCCGATGTGCATATCACTCATTACAATGGCGAGGAAAAAGATAACCTGTCTGCTTTTTTGGCATATTTTAAAAAGAAAGATGAAGAGAAGAAAACTCTCAATATGAATATTGCCCGTGCGGCTATAAAAGATGCACACTTGAGGTATGTAAAGGAGAGAGATGGAGAAAAAGGACGCCTGGATAGTATGGCGATAGATGACTTCTACCTGGACGTACGCCGCATACGTATAAGAGAAAACGGTTACTTGTTTGACATAGAAGATATCACGGCAGTCTCGTCTATGGGAGTTGCTCTGGAAGAGCTCACTATGGACGTAGATGTGAGTCCTTATGGTATAACAGCCAAAGATATGCACATAAAGACCACAGGCAGTGATATAAGAGGTAAGATAGCTCTATATATGCCAGGAGAGGGTAAAAAAGATACATTATCTCGTGATGTGAAGGATATGTGTGTAGACCTTAAAATAGACAAGGCTGTCATAGACCCCGATGACGTGGCATACTTTTTTCCACAACTTACAGATTTCCCATCTATACACGTTAAGACCAATACTTCGTATATGGCTGGGGTGGCTCGTGTACGTCAGGCAGAATTGTGGAGCCCCAATATATTTAAGCTTACTGCATATGGAGATGTAAATGTCAATAGTGATAGTGTATCTACATCTACTTCCAAACTAGTAGTTTCAAACATAGACATAAATGCCACACGAGCGTTGTATTATTATGGTCTTACAGGTCTTAAAGGCTTTAAAGAATCTGATATCAAGAAACTGAATGCCCTTTCTCACATAACGGGTAATGCTGTGGTTAATACTTCGCCAGTTAAGGCAGATGCCAGTGTGACACTGGAAACATTCCGTGGTAAGGCTTTTGCACAGATTTCGGCAGATAATCCTTGGGATAAAGACAGGGTGAGGTATAACGGTATGTTGAGCGTTGAAGACGTAGATGTGGGATTGCTCACAGGTAGTACTCTACTAGGCAAACTGTCTATGTATTCACAACTGGAAGGTAAGGGACGTAGGAAAGGTAAGATAGATGCTCGTATGTCTTCCCATATTTCAAGTGTGGGTATAAAAGGCTACTCATACAGTGATATAGATGTAAATACGACATTGAATGGGGATACTTTTGCATCGAGCATAGAGATAAATGACCCCAATATAAAGGCTACGGCCAGTGATACACTGGTACGTCATAGTGGTGGCAGGTATGAGAATACACTCAATATGTATCTGGACCGTGGCCATCTTTACAATCTGGGTATTATAAAAGACTCTTTGGCCAACCTGAGAGCAACTATTGAGAGTAAAATAACGGGGCATACGGTAGACGATGCTGAAGGCTTCTTTACACTTTCAGAGGTGAGTTATAATGCTGGCTCCAAATACTACTACATATCCCGTGTAGAAGCTCTTACAGCTATGGAGACAGATTCTACACGAGTGCTTTCTGTTATAGCCGATGATATATTTGATGCACAGGTAAATGGACGATTCCGCCTGTCCCAACTCCCCACTACGTTTGCCAATGCTACATTTAGTCGCTTTAAGTTCTATGAAAAACGTCCTACGGTAGAAGACCAATCATATACATATTCGCTTAAAGTTACGGCACCCAATGTAAAGATTATAAACACCCCACTGCTTTTTGATGGAAAGACACAGATAGAGGGTAGTATAAGTACGACTCCGCCAAGGTCTGTGATGGACGTTGTGGCAGAACGTATAAACTACCAAAACGTGCTTATAGATACACTGTCTATGCATCTGGATACAGATAGTAAAAACACACTTACCTTTACTGCCCAGAAACTTATAAATCCTCTATATAGTATGCAGGATTTTAAACTCATATCATATAGAGAGAACGACAGCCTGTATGTAGATGCCGATTTCAAGAAATGGAATTCCTCTACCGATGTGTTCTTTGACCTGCATTCATATGTTTATGAAGACTCGTTACGCAATGTAGTGTTTGGTCTGCTGCCATCAGAAGTGCATCTGGAAAAAAACACGTGGAATATAGGTGGACAGGATAGGGATATAGACCGTATAACGTGGAATGCCCAGCATAATACCATAAATATAGACTCGCTTACATTACGTAGTGGAGACTCCCACATAGTATGTCAAGGTTTCTATAATACAGCTCGCGATATGGATTTTGACATAAGTGCTCACGATATAGATTTGGCACGTAGTGTATTGGTGCGTAAAAAATATCCGTTGGATGGTGTGGTAAACGGCACGTTGCGTATATCTCGTGGAGAAGAAGACCCTACCATAGTCCCAAGTGTGGATATGTCTATTAAGAATCTGGGTATAGATGAATCATATATAGGAAATCTAAGTGTAGCAGTAAAGGCCGACCTTGGAAACAAGTACATATCTACGGCTGCTACGTTGGATAGGAAAGGTAAACGCACGCTAGATATTCACGGTGGAATAAATATAAAGGATAGAGCGTTGGTGCCAGAAATTTATATCAAGATGGATAGTCTGGACGTGGCACCTGTTCATTACCTATTGCCCAGTGTGTTTAATAAGTCATCGGGTACGCTTTCGGCAGACCTGTCTATGGTGGAAGGAAATATCACCGTTCCAAATATCAATGGATATATATCTCTCAATGACGTCAATCTTGGTATAGCATTTACAAATGTGGAATATGCCGTTACTCGCGGGGCAAAAGTTCCGGTTAAAAACAGTTACTTCCATTTTAAAAACATACTCTTCCGTGATGCCGAAAAGGGTACTCCTGCGTGGATAAATGGTGAGATATGCCACGATAATTTTGCGGTGTGGTATCTTGATTTACATTTAAAGGCCGAAAACTCATTTGTGCTTAATACGTCTGAAAAGAACAACGAACGTTTCTATGGGCAGGTATATGCCAGTGGTACGTTTGACCTCACGGGGCCTACACATACGCTGTTTTATGATATAAAAGGAAAGACAGGAAAAGGTACAGTGTTCTGTATAGATGTGGGTAACACGACCGATTTCCAATTGTCTGATATGATAGAATTTGTGCCTCCTCGTACGACACATATAGACTCACTGCTTCAAAACATAAAGAAAAAAATAGTACGTCAAAAAAGAGAGACGACTAGTGAGATGAATATACAGGTAGAGGCCAATCCAAATGCACAGCTCAGAATCTATATGGACAAATCGGTAGGGCATATGTTGGAAGGACGTGGCAATGGCGTGATGTATATGCATCTATCGCCCAAAGGCACCTTTACGATAGATGGGACATTTGAAGTGGTAAATGGTAACTATAATTTTGTGTATGAAAATTTATTCAAACGCAAATTTACCCTTACACCAGGTGGACGTCTTACGTTTGACAAGGACCCTGCCAATCCTATAATAGATTTCTCGGCGACATATAAGACCACAACCAAACCATATACGTTCCTAAGTAGTGTGTCTGAAAGTACACGAGAAGAGGTGCTTATGACTATATATCTCACAGGTTATCTCAATTCGCCGGTATATACCTTTAATATAGAGATGCCAAAAGCTCCCGAAAACGTAAGAGAAGAATTGGCATATAAACTATCAGACCAGGAACAACTCAACCAGCAGTTCATCTCTCTTATGGTGTTTAACTCATTTACCAATACGGGAGGAGAAAACCAAAACCCAAATATGGTGGCAACGGGTGTAACGGGACTTGCTACTGGTGTGCTGTCCAACCAGTTCTCAAACATAGTACAGAAATTTGTAAGTGGAGTGGATATAGGTGTGAGTCTTAACACGTCATCAGATAGGTTTACGGGAAGTCCTACCAATACCGATTTTGAAGTGGCTATATCCAAAAAACTGTTTAATGACAAGGTTACGGTAAACGGAGTAGTGGGTGTGCCTACTGGTTCTTCCCAATCAAATCTAGTGGGAGACGTAGAGATAGAGTATAACATAAGTGCCGACGGCAGATTCCGAGGGGTATTTGTCAATCGTCGTCAGGACGACTACCTCAATAACCAGCAGGGTTATATACAGAGCATAGGTGTATCATATCGTCAGGAGTTTAATTCATTCCGTGAATTGGGACGTCTTATAAAAGAATCGTTCCGTCGTAAGCCTCGCACAGATAGTGATACTATACCGTCAGTCCCAGTCACAGATACTCTTATCGGTCCAACGATAGTTGATACATTGGCAGAAAAACCACAAGCCTCTGTAACCGGAAGTGGAGTAGAGATACTATTCAGATAGAGTATTTGTATAGTGATAAGAAAAAATGCCGTCCCACGCGTGGGACGGCATTTTTACGTATGACAAATGTCTTTATCTTTTTATCTTGCTAGCGTCATATATATATTCTTTATCACTTATTATATATACGCGGTGCAGTTTTTCTTTTTCGTCATATGATAATGTTATGTATGAACTGCTGTAGTATTCATTTGACAGATGGTCATAATAGCGGTATAGTATGTTTTTGACATTTATGTAATCTTCAAATGAAGTTTCTTCATCTACACTTATGAATATATAATATTCTGAAGGTGAATTTTCTCTTGATTCAACGATAGTGTTGTATATGTTATCGATGTTTTCGGGATTGCCATTCCACATCAGGGAGCCGTCTGCCATTATTTCCAGGTGGTTTACCATAACTCCTCGGCCAGCTACCGTAGCATCGTTTATTGATAATAGGTCGGGAGATTTAACTATGGGAGTAGGGTATTTAATGAAGTAATCACCCCCTGCCAATCCTTGAACCTTGATGTTTATTTCTTCCTTTCCGTTTTCTGTGTGTTTTTCATACCATTTTTTAACGGCGCCCATCTTTTGATTGGTTTTGGCTTGATAGTCAAAATTCTTTTCTAATGATAAAAATGCCGATGAAGGGCGGTCCATAACTACTGGCTCTCCACAGGAAAATAGCATGCCTGTCATAACAACCATCGCCCATAGATATTTCTTTACTTTTTTCATAAAAATGATTATTTTTGGTTTTAATTTTACTGTGTAAAAGTACAAAACAAAATCTTTCATGTCAAGAGTCATAGAAAAACATCGTCTGTTTAAATTTAAGAGCTTCTCTCTATCGCATCACCGCAGTGCGATGAAGATAGGGACAGACGGTGTGTTGCTGGGAGCTTGGGCGGGGGATAAAGCTTTGCGGCCAGGGTATATACTAGATGTAGGTTGTGGTTGTGGGCTTATAAGTATGATGATAGCCCAGCGATATGAACATTCTATAATAACAGGCATAGATATAGATGGCGGAGCGATATGTGATGCTCGTGATAATGTAAATAATAGTCCTTGGAGTGAGAGGGTGGATATAATAGAAGGAGATTTTTTTGACTTTAATCCCACTGTAAGATATGATATGATACTATCCAATCCTCCATTTTTTACTGCCAATGTGCATAGTCCTCTCCCATCGCGGGATATGGCACGTAGTGCACAGGGTTTTCCAATAGATGATTTTGCACGTAAGTGTGTAGAAATATTATCTGCCACAGGAAGCGTAAGTATCATATATCCATATAGTGAGAAAGAAAAAGTGTGCTATGCTTTTTATAGCAATGGGCTATATATGAATAGGATATGTTATGTGAGGGATAGTAGTGATACGCCGGTTAAACGTGTACTGATGTCTTTTTCACAGGATAGGTGTGATGCACCACAGGAAGAATATCTATCTATAAGAGGAGAGGATAAGTCGTGGAGTGAGCCATATAAAGACCTTACCCGATGTTTTCATCCACAGATAGAGGATTGAAATATTACCTTCCAAAAAAAGCGGCAGCCGTAGGCTACCGCTTTTTTTGGAAGGAATATGGGTTGATTTATTTGCCATTAAAAGTGTTCATGGCATTGTTTATCCCAGATAGACCAAAAGCCTCTATCGCTGCTACTGCTTTTTCCAGGCGTTCGTTCATTTTGCTATTTTCCTCTTCATTCCATTCACCTAAAACATAATCCACCTGATGTCCTCTTGCAAAATCACTGCTTATCCCAAAACGGAAACGAGGATAGTTCTGTGTTCCCAGCATTTCGTTGATGTTTTTAAGCCCGTTGTGTCCGCCATCAGAACCTTTACTTTTTATACGTATCGTACCAAATGGCAGGGCCAAATCATCGCATATGACCAGAATGTTTTCTGCTGGTAATTTATGAGCGTTGGCGTGGTAACGCACTGCCTTACCGCTTAGATTCATATATGTAGATGGTTTGAGTAGGATAAAAGTACGGCCTTTGATGCGTACCTCACACGTGCTTCCCAGTTTGTCGCTGGAAAAAGTCCCGCCGTGTGAAGCAGCAAATGCATCTACAACCTTAAATCCTATATTGTGGCGAGTCTCGGCATATTCTGCACCTATATTGCCTAGACCTACTATTAGATATTTGTTCATAATCTTATAAATAAAAACATCAGGCATTCACGTGAATGCCCGATGCAAATATAAGCATAAAAAAGTGTAGCTTAAAATATATTGAATTTGATACCGGCATATATGCTACGCGGAACGGTAGGCCCATATATGTATCCCGAATCTCGCAATGCCCCCTTGTCCAGGTCTTTCTGGAATGAATTGAATATGTTCTGTACGCCAGCATGGACGTCTATGCAGAACGATGGTGTGATGTGTATGTCATAAGACACTTTGGCAGAAAGGTCAAAAAACGAAGGAGTTTCTTCCAGGGTGTCTTCGTTTATATAGCCAGCGTAGTGTTCTACCAGCATACTACCTGTGTAATTGCCTGTGAGTGATATCTTGAAATCATGGAAAGGTTCGCTAGATAGAGTGAAATAACCATAAGTATCTGGGCTTCGCAACATCTTACTTACCAGTTGAGCGTCCTCGTCCTCACTCCAAGCATAAGGTGTAGAGTAACGGCTGTTCTGCCAAGTAAATCCTGCTTGCAGTTCTATGTAACGACCTTTGGCTATTTTACCTTCTATATTTACTCCATAGACCTCGGCTCCATCGCCATTGGTGCGTTCCATAATGGTGTTGCCCTGTGCATCTGTTCCTGCTTCAGAAAGTATAAATACATCATCTAGGCTGGTGTAAAAACCTTCGGCCATAAGACCTACCTGTACATCTCCCCACGTGTGGGCATAGTCTGCCGAAAGAGTAAAACTCTGGCTGCTTTCCTCGCGGAGGTCTTCGGCTATCTGTATGATGTGAACTTCGCCACCTACTGCCATTATGTGCAGGTCTTCATCAAATGCCTGTGGTGCGCGGAATCCACTCGCCCAGCTGGCACGCATATTGATAGCGTCCCATAGACGATAACGCACATTAACACGAGGAGATATTATGACCCCGTCTATCATATTGTGCTTGTCTGCACGAGCACCTATCAGTATGCCAGCGCGTTCTGTCTTCCATTCATTCTGCAAATATGCACTCCATATATTCACATCTTGACGCATATCACGGCCATATCCAGCCATTATGTCGTGCATGCCATTGTAGTTAAATTCTACACCTGCTGTAAGCTGTGAAGGCATAAAGAAAGCATGAGAGAAATCATGTGTGTATTGAGTACCGGCTACTGCCGTAAGGTCTTGTGTCTCTCCATATGCATCTGGGTCTTTGTCTGCACCGTAGTAAGATTTACGAGCTATGTTCTGTAATGCACCAAAGACATTCAGACGGTTTTTCTGTGATGCGTCCCATACGGTATATGAAAGACTACCACCGTTTATATTGTGGTCTGTCTGTTCGGTTATGTAGGTCTCGTGAGGGGGCAGAGAGAGGTTGTCGCCACCGCGGCGGAATTCGGATATGGAGTGGAATTCGGCATTTATCTTGCTGTAAAGCGTTGGTTTGTAAAATGCAGTAAACCCAAACGAAGTAGAATTTATAAGAGGAATGTCTGTAAACCCATCATCATTCCCGTCCCAAGATTGACGATTGCGTGAACTACCAAATATGTGTGCACCTACACGGCGGTCTTCTGAAACGATAGTCCCACCTAGCGAAGAAACGTTGTCCATAGCCTCGCCGCCAGCCATAGCGGTTATGTTATGAGCGGCCGAAAAATGATTTGTCGTAGGTTCTTTGGTGATGATATTTACCGTGCCGGCTATGGCACTAGAGCCAAATAGAGCCGAGCCTCCTCCACGTATAACCTCTATACGCTCTATCATATCGGCAGGGTATTGTTCCAGGCCATAAACTCCGCTTAGTGCCGAAAGCATAGGACGTGAATCTATCATTATCTGTGTGTAGTGTCCTTGTAGGCCGTTTATACGTACCTGCATAAAACCACAGTTCTGGCAGTCGTTTTCTACACGCAATCCTGGCTGGAAACTGAGTACTCCACCCACAGCAGGAGCCGATGTCATATCAAACAATTTAGGCCCTGCTACGTTCACCACAACAGATGACATCTTCCTAGGGGCCTCGTTGCGTGAGGCTGTGATAACCACGTCGTCCATCATAGATATGTCTTCGCTTATGGCGATGTTGACCTCGGCAGTACGGCCGTGTATGACTTCTACTGGGACTTCTTCGGTTTTGTAACCCATAAAGGTGATACGTAGTGTATAGTTGCCTTCGGGAATATTTTTCATAAAGAAATGTCCTGTGGCATCGGTAGCTGTACCCATAGTGGTGCCTTTGAGGCTTATGTTTACAAATGGGAGGTGTTCGCCACTTATTTTGTCTGTTATATGTCCTACTATGTGAGCGTCACTTGTGTTTTGGGCTGTGGAGTTTGTATGCACACAAAGCATCACAACCAATATAAATATGGTTTTGATAAATTTCATTTTAAGGTTTTTTTTATGTAATTCTAATATAGATATGCTGTGTCCTATGTTAAAATGTAACATATAACACACATATCCTCTCTATGAGGTATCTCATAGAGAAAAACATCTAATGATAAATACTGAAAAATCAAAGTGTGGGAGGCCCACGAAGTCCAGAATGAGAAAGATATATCTGGTTATAGAAAATATCCAGACCACAGCATAGCGTCTCTATGTAACTGTCCCACATATGAGGAACGTGCATAGCTACCTGGTGGTATATAAAGTCTAACGAAGATAGATGATGTATGAGTGTTATCTCACGTTCGCTGTGGGTGTGGGAAGGAGCATCTGCCGTGCCATCACCATCATAGAAGTGGGAGTGGACTATAGTCGCTCCATTTATGATGTGGGTGTGAACAAAAAGCGACGCACCTATAAAGTTAAGACAGAATGCCCCTAGGAATATCCAAGCGGTAAAACGATTTATTAAGTTCTGTCTGTAAAGTGTCATTTTATGATAATGAAAATCTCATATCGAGGGCTGCAAAGTTATCCCAAAATAACTTCTTGTGCAAGTCTTCTGGTGAGTTCGCGACGGCTGAACTGTTCTATCTCCCCGCTGTGTGTGTAGCATTTTTTGCCTTGTAGATACATATCATAGGCTTCTTTTACTACACGACGCGTAGTGTCATAATCATCAAATTCTACCACATTACCGCTATGGGCATCGTTTATGATATGTGCAGCATCGCCATCTGGATAGCCTACGGCCAGTATAGGACGACGTGCTGCCAGATATTCAAATAGTTTTCCTACTATAAACATCTTGCCGTGTGGGGCACGGTACATAAGCATAAGCAGTAATCGTGAGGAGTGTTGTAGTTTTATGACTTCGTCGTGTGGGAGGTAATCGTGGTACAGGGTGTTATCTATGAGATTGTTATCGCGTAGAGATGAAAAGACCTCTGGAGAGAGTGTGCCTGCCAGCTGTATTTTAAGACTCGTAGCAAATGTGCTATCCTCCTTGCACATATCTCCCAGTACACGCCATAGTGTTACAGGGTTGCGTTGGGCGTTGATACTACCGGCGTGGGTGATGGTAAATGATGTGTCTAGGTCTATTTTTTCCTGTGGCATATCACTAGTGTCATAGCCATTGGTTATAACGTGCATACGCCCAGTGGTCATAGGACGATAATCTTCCCCTACCGAAGGCGTAACACATATCACATCATCGGCCATCGATAGCACCTCTTTTTCCATGGCATAGTGTTTCTTTTTTGCCCAACGACATAGAGGCAGGTTATGGAAATAGTCTATCTTGGTCCATGGGTCACGGAAGTCTGCTATCCATTTGACCTGTGGGCGACGTTTTTTAACTCCCAAACCTATCATATGCACCGAATGTGGAGGAGCAGTAGTGATAATAGTATCTATGCCTTCCGCCTCCAGTATTTTTACTATCCTTTTCACCGAAGGACGTATCCACATACATCGTGCATCGGGGATAAAGAAATTGGCACGTATCCAGGTGAGAAGACGGCTTTTTATACCATCTTTTTTCTTTTTATCTATAAAACCTCCGCTGGTGCTTTGGGCGGTTTTCATATAGGAGTTTGGTTCTATGATAGGTGCCCGATATATCTTTATGCCATCGGGTACATCGCTCGACAGACTCTCGTCCACCATAGGGTAGTGTGCATCGCGTGGTATGAACATCACTGGCTCTACACCATATTCTCTCAAATACTTGATGAATTTAAGCCAACGCTGCACACCTGGGCCTCCGGCAGGTGGAAAATAGTAACTTATCACTAGAACCTTTTTCATATCCTATGCGGGTAGTGTGTCTTTCTTTTTATTCTTTTTTAAGCTCATCACAATAGCTGCCAATAGACCAGTGATGAATATAAGTGTAAATACCAGATTAAGACGGTCTCCATATAGAGCTTCTGTAGGTTCAAAACGGAATTCTACACTATGCTCTCCTGCTGGTAATATCATAGCACGTAACACATAGTTCACGCGGAAGTGAGGAACTTTCTCTCCGTCTATGTATGCGTTCCACCCGTCTGGATAGTAAATCTCTGAAAATACGACAGGTTTTTCACAGGATAGAACGCTGCGGTATGTGAGATGGTTTGGTTCATATTTTTCCAGTGTGATGCTATAAATATCGCTGCTGTCTCTCACAGTAGGAGTGTATCGTGCCACACTGGCAAATGAGGTATCTACTACTGCCACTCGTGCTATATCTAGACTATCCAGTGCAAACAGCTCTTCGCGGGCAGATGTTGTAAATGCCAGACTATCTACCACCCAAGCTGGCCCCATAGCCATAGTGTTTTCCATTATGACAGGAGTTTTGCTGTCTTGGGAGTCTGATGGTGAGATGATGTATTTGGTGTTGAGCATAGAGATAACATTCATATTTCCGCGAGATATCTGATGTTCCCACAGCTCTTGATAACGTTGTAGTTTGGCGGCGTGATATCCTCCTATGCTGTTGAAATAGAACGAAGTCGAAGCATCGTTCATAGTGTTTACCGTGCGGTTCCATACGCGGTAATGTGTCGTATCTTTTTTAAGTCCACGATAAGCCCAGTCTGCCACCGTGCCAGTGAAAGGCTGTTCCATACGTGCGGCAGTAGTGAAATTATCCTCATCTAGATAACGATGGTCTACGCTCCACATATCTGCCACGACTAGTACACCTATTACCAGTATGGAAAGAGTTTCTTTTATTTTGCCTTTGTAGAAGAACCATATAACTGCAGCTGTAGCAGCTATGAGTATAGCACTACGCAATGCGTCGCTTACCATCATATCATAACGGTCTGTACGCAATGCCGCTAGGACATCGGGATAGGCTCCCAGCATACTTTCGTCGTTGGGCGAAGAGAAAGAAAAGAACATATTGCCCATAAAGATGAATAGTATGCACAGTCCAGCTGTACTTCCCAATGCTATGTACAGATATCGTTTGCGTGTGGCTTCGTTTATGTGGTATGAAGGAGAGAACCATTCTTTAAGTGCCAGTATTGCCAGCAGAGGCATAGTGATAGACGACACTATAAGTGCCGACGATGGTGTGCGGAATTTATCATAGAGAGGGAAATGCTCTATCATCATATCGGCAAACCACATAGCATTGCTACCCCAGGCCATAAGAAAACTAAGCAGTGTAGCGCCTACTACCCACCATTTGAACTTGCCACGTACTATCATCAGTCCCAGTACAAAAAGGAACACCGTTATCGCTCCCACATATGCTGGGCCCGATGTGAACGGCTGGTCACCCCAGTATGTAGGTGCCTGGGCTGCCATTTGACGTCCTTGTACTGCCGAACCAGTAAGACGGGTGATGGCTTTGGCGTAATTGCTTTCTTCGCCTATATCTGTGCCAGATGCTCCACCATAGAGGTCTGGTATCATCAGGTTAAAAGTCTCACCTATACCATAACTCCAAGCCAAAATGTAGTCCTTGTCCAGGCCTTTGCGAGGTGTGGCAGTAGAATCCATTACAAGTTCGCTACCGGCACGTATCGTGTGTTTCTGGTATGACCAGGTAGTCCATAGACGTGCACTATTCATACCTATGCCTATCGATGCACTGGCTATGAGTATGGCTGTGGATATAAAGAAGTGTTTGAGGTCTTTCTTGCGGAAACATTCTACTGCATATAGCACTACAAATATCAACGTGCCCAGTGCCATATAGTATGTCATCTGCACGTGGTTGGAATATATCTCCAGCCCCATAGCAAATGCCGTAAGGACGGCTCCCCATAGATATTTACGACGGTAGTACACCATCATCACTCCTGCTAGTACCAGTGGTAGATATGCTATGGCATAAGCCTTGGAATTGTGTCCTGCCGCCAGAATGATATACAGGTAAGATGTAAACCCAAACATAAGGGCTCCCACGGCACTCTTTTTCCAGTCAACTTTCAGTGTGAGTAGCAGGATAAAGAAAGAGATAAAGAACGTGAACGCAAAATTGGCAGGGCGAGGTAGTGCGTGTAGTGATAGGTAAGGATACTTGATGAAGTTGTATTTAAAATCTGTACCTATCTGGTAGTCTGGCATACCGGCAAACATACGCCCAGTCCAGTAAGGGTCCTGCCCCCCGTGAGCATCGCGGTATGCGTGGATTTCGGCTGCCGAGCCCATATACTGTTGTATGTCTCCCTGCTCTAGCACCTTGCCCGATAGTACAGGGTGAAAATACGCCAACGAAATAACTGCAAATGCTACCACACATAGTAGGTGTGGTAGATACTTTTTCCATATAGGAGTGTTGTTGATATGTGGTGTTTCCATATGTATCAAATAGTAATGGGTGTGGTTTTATAAGTTGTTAACTAGGAAAAGAGTCATTTTATCATATAGATGTTGGCGGGCTTTACCTAGTATGCTGTGATTTTTGTCTGTGTAAATCATCTGTTCAAATGGTATTCCTGCCTCTACCAGCAGTGATGAAAAACGTGCGGAGTTCTGGTAGTGTACATTGTCATCGGCAGTGCCGTGTACTAGTAGGAAACGACATTTCATATCGCTGGCATATGTGAGGGGTGAGTTCTGGTCATATCCCAGTGGGTTTTCCTGTGGAGTGGCTAGGAAACGTTCTGTGTAAACAGTGTCATACATTCTCCACGATGTAACAGGTGCTACGGCTATGGCAGCACAGAATACATCTGAATGGCGAGTCGCCGCCAGCGAAGCCATATACCCACCAAAACTCCAACCAAATATACCTATACGGTTTTTATCTACATATGGCAGTTCTCCTATTTTACGAGCAGCAGCCACCTGGTCTATGAGTTCCAGTTCTCCC
Source organism: Flavobacteriales bacterium (assembly GCA_017537565.1). Classification (GTDB taxonomy): domain Bacteria; phylum Bacteroidota; class Bacteroidia; order Flavobacteriales; family UBA1820; genus Merdimorpha. The sequence goes on along the minus strand of JAFYKQ010000011.1, from coordinate 10,108 downwards.
ATACGGCGGTATATCTGTTTTTCAAATCTGGCGCCACGGCCACCCGTGCCACGACCGTCCACACAGTATATTATGTAACCTTTTTTGGCGAGGCTCTCCATCCAGTTTTCCATACTCACCGCCCAACGGTTAAGTACTAGTTGGCTACCAGGGCCTCCATATACATACATAAGTACAGGATAACGGCGCGTACTGTCAAAATCTGGAGGAAGGATACGCCACGTTTTGAGAGATAGAGAATCTGAAATCTCCATCATAGATATTTCTTTTACCAGATGTCCATTTTTAATTGACTCTATACTCATCTGTGTAAGGTCGCTTATAGTACGTATAAGACTGCCGTCTGCTGCACGATGTAGCGAACGTACTCCCATATTGGTAGAAGAGGAGAAAGAAAGAGTGTAATAGCGACAGGCAGCCGAAAAAGAAGCGTCATTTGTACCTGTCTGTGTAGATAGTGTAGATACTTTACCCGTACGAATGTCTACCGCGGCTATATCTCGGTTTTCACTGCCCGAACGCGTGGTCTGTACATAGGCTTTTTTCTTGTCACTGCTTAGTCCATAGAGGGTAGTTATGTCCCATTCGCCTTGTGTTACTTGTCTTATTTTTCCTTTTGCGTCCTGGATATACAGGTGTGCGTGTCCGTCACGTTCACTTACAAATGCCACACTGCCATCGTCCAGGTAGTGTGTGTAGTCGTTGAGGTTTATATATGCACTATCATAATCACTCCATAGGATTTTTTTCTCCATAGTAGAAGGATCTACCGTGTATATGTCCATATGGTTTTGCAGGCGGTTCATATGTGTAAAAATCATCTTTTCGCTATGTGGCAACCAAGAGATGCGGGGTATGTAGTAATCTTTTTCGCTGCCCATATCTACCGTAGATGTACCACCTGTATGTGTGTCATAGATATGTATGCTCACAGTAGAGTTTTCATATCCAGCCTTGGGATATTTGAATGTATAGAGCGAAGGATATGTGCCTTGGTAGTACATAGGCATATCATAGAGCATAACGCGGCTCTCGTCTGAACGTACATAACCTATATAACGCCCCGATGGACTCCAATCATACATCTTGACTATCGAGAACTCTTCTTCATAAACCCAGTCGGCAGTGCCGTTTATGATGCTGCCGTGGCTGCCGTCGCTAGTAAGACGTGTTATCTGGGAAGTGGCGATGTCCTGGATATAAAGGTCGTTGGCCATACTGTAAGCCACGCGTGTGCCATCTGGTGAGAATGTAGGGCACATCACAGCCTGTGAGCAGGCCAGTGGAGTCACACTATCTTTTTTGCTGTCATACACATAACATACAGCAGTGTATGAACGACGATATATAGGTGTGTGTTCTGTCTCTAGAAGTATTTTCTGCCCATCGGCAGAAATGCTGTATGCGTTTATTTTCTTGCCTTCCAGTGAGGTGCCTTTGCTGGAAAAGATACTACCTATGAGTTCTCCCGTAGAGTATTCATAGCGGTCTATCTTATAAATGCCATCGGTCTCTCGGGCGGCGGTATAGCTTTCTATTTCTGTTTTTACTGTGCTCTTCTGTGCGAGGCTCACGTTGATAGCCGCCAAGCAGCAGAATATAAAACTCAATAATCGTATGTACATAACGCAAAAAGATTTGGTATTAAAATGCAAAATTATGGATAAAGTATCAAAAAATCTCCTTTTCGTGCGTACCTTTGACATAAATTTAATAGTAAAGGCTATGAATGACAATGAAAAACTAGCTGTTATAGCATCACGGCTGGAAAAATTTTTTGACGCGGGGAGCGGTGTAGGAGTGCAAGAGATGATATTTGTGGCGGGATTACAGGTGGTAGGTAAATGCCAATCATCTCTCACGCAGGTAGATAAAATGGACGTGATGCACTGTGGTATGTGTGCTATCCTCGAGACTAAAGGTTACTTTCGTATGACGGGACGTAGAGATGACGGGTACCCCATCTATGAGCAGGTGCAAGATATAAATATGGAAAAAGAAGCTCGTGGGGAACTATTGCGTGATGCAATCATCAGTTATTATGGGGATTTGTTGAAAGATTGATAATAATTTTTAAAAAACACGTTTGCATTTGTGTGTAGGGCTGTGTTTTTATTACATTTGCAACTTGCGTATAGAAAATTATGTTAAAGTACACTGCGATAAAAAATTTTACAACGAGTGATGGAACACACTATGAGTCTATCTCGATGTCCTATGAAGTATTTGGACAGGAGCTGGACAGTGGGGCTCCTGTGGTTATGGTATGCCACGCACTCACAGGAAATTCGGCAGTGGCAGGTGATAACGGCTGGTGGCAGGGGCTCATAAGCGAGGGCAATGTGGTAGATACATCGCGTTATAGTGTGTTGTGTTTTAATATCCCGGGCAACGGATATGATGGGAAACTATGGGGTGATGACTATGTGCATTTTGTCGCCAGAGACATAGCGCGAATGCTGTATTTGGGAGCCAAAGAGATAGGAGTAGAGTATCTACATTCGCTCATAGGTTGTTCTATGGGAGCGTGTATAGCGTGGGAGATGGCGGTTGAATATCCAGATTTTGCATCTCAATTGGTATCTGTGGGAGGTGACTGCAAGAGTACAGACTGGGTTATAGCTCTTTCTGAACTTCAGCTCCAGAGTCTTTCACGTGGGGACTTTGGTATGCACGATGCTCGTATGCTCACTATGTTGTTCTTCCGTACACCGCAATCATTTTCTATGAAATTTGACCGTAGTAACCATACTACCGGTATCCCAAACGTAGTATCGTGGTTGCGACATCACGGGGATAAATTGGGTAAACGTTTTGATGTGGACGCATATCGTTTTCTTTCTCACCTCACGGGAAAGGTAGATGTGTCATCGGGCAGGGGGACTATGCAGGAAGCACTCTCTCGTGTCAAAAGTCGTGTGGTGCAGGTAGGAATAAGCTCAGACCTCTATTTTCAACCTTATGAAAATATAGCCGTCCACGATATGTTACTCTCTATGGGTAAAGATAGTCATTATCTAGAACTGGATACGATACACGGTCACGATGGCTTTCTTATAGAGTTTGACAAACTGCAAGAACTCCTCAAGGGTTTTTTCTGATAGATAGAAATAGATAATCATAGTAAATAAAGTAGATAGAATGAAGGTACTCAAGTTTGGAGGGAAATCTCTCTCGGCTGGAGCGGGGAATCCGCTGCAAGGTGCATTGGATATAATGAGCAGCGAGGCTCGCAAGGGAAAGATACTGGTTGTGTGTTCGGCTCGTGGCAAATCTACCGATATGCTGGAAGATATGCTAGAGAAAGCAGCACGTGGTGAGGACTATATGTCATCATATACATATTTCTGTGAAAGACAACAGGCACCAGACGCAACGATGGATATGAGTGCAGAATTTGCCGAGATGCGTCAAATGCTGGAAGGTGTGGCGTTGCTAGGAGAGTACAGCCTGAAGATAAAGGACCGTTTTATGTCATTTGGTGAGATATTGAGCTGCAAGATGGTGGCACACCTTCTCTCCAAACGTGGATTTAAGACTCGTTTTGTAGATAGTCGCCGTCTTATCAAGACTACCGACGAATGGGGTAGTGCTTCGGTGATAATGGACGTGTCTAGAAAGAATGTAGAAGAATTCTTTGCCGATGCACAGGACGACGTGATAGAGGTTGTAACAGGATTTATAGGCACTACTATTAACAACCAGACTACAACATTGGGTCGTAACGGTAGTAACTATTCGGCTACTCTTATGGCGGCATTCCTGGGTGCCGATGAAGTGCAGAACTGGACAAATGTAGATGGTGTATATACGGCCAATCCTACATTGGTGGAGGACGCACAGATTATACCGCTTCTCTCATATCGCGAGGCCAACGAATTGGCAAATTTTGGTACAAATGTCCTACACGCCAAAACCATACTCCCTCTTATAGAGAAAAAGATACCTATACGCATACTTAACTCCTTTAATCCATCGTGTTGTGGAACAACGATAGCCGAATGTGGCAGCGGAGGAGGTCTTAAAGCCATATCGGTCATTTCAGACGTTGCACTGGTAAGTATAGAAGGTCGTGGTATGCTGGGTAAGGTAGGTATAGATGGTCGTATATTCAGTGCGTTGTCATCACACGGTGTGAGCGTGAGAATAGTATCCCAAGCTTCATCTGAACGTGGTATAGGATTTATAGTCGATGCCGAAAATGCTTCGCTTTCCAAAGAAGTACTAGAAGTAGAATTTGAACGTGAGATACACGCCCAGGATATACAGGAGATAGCGGTAAATAATACGGTTTCTGTCATATCTATCATAGGTCGCCATATAGACTTCCTGGATAAGGCATATGCAGCATTGCGTAGTAATTCCATAGAGCCATATCTTATAAACAACACGATAAATGGCGAACACTTGTCATTTGTGGTAAATAGTTCACAGCTTAAAAAAGCGGTCAATGTGATACACAACCATATATTTGGTGTGTATAAAAAGATAAACGTTCTGGTGGCGGGTTGTGGTACTGTGGGTGGTACGCTTATAGACCAGATATTATCTACACAGCAGATGATAGTAGAACGTCGTGGATTGCGTCTTAATGTATTTGGTGTAGCAAATTCCCGTGGTGTGTTGCTAGATGCTCACGGGGTAGGGACTTCCTGGCGAGAAAGAATCAAGACAGAAACTGTTCCATATACGGTAGAAAGCCTGTTGTCATACATAGAGAGTCATCATCTGGAAAATGTGATAGTTGTCGACAATACGGCATCTCGTGATTTTGTAGAGAATTATCCTGTCTTTGTGGAAGCAGGTTGTAATCTGGTGGTTTCCAATAAGATAGCTAATACTCTATCCTATGATAGTTATTCGGCGTTGCGTGAGGTGTTGCGTAGGAAAGGCAAAAAATTCCTCTATGAGGCCAACGTGGGAGCGGGCTTGCCACTGGTGGATACGATACGTCAGTTGTGCGATACGGGAGATGAGATACGTCGTGTGAGAGGGGTGTTCTCGGGTACGTTGAGCTATATTTTTAATATATTCTCATCGAGCGATGTGATGTTCTCACAAGTATTGCGTGAGGCTATGCAGAAGGGCTACACAGAACCCGACCCTCGCGAAGATCTATGTGGTAATGACGTGGCACGTAAACTCCTTATACTGGCACGTGAGATAGGAATGAAAAAAGAATTTGAGGATATAGAGATAGAAAACCTTATACCCGAGGCATTGCGTGGTGGCAGCGTAGAAGATTTCTTGGCTGGTGAGGTGATGATGAATGATATGTATGGTGGAGTAAAATCTACATTGGCAGAAGATGAGGTATTGCGTTATGTGGGAGAACTGGACGTAGAGCAGGGCAGCCTTACTGTTAAACTGGTCAAGGTTAAAAAAGACAGTCCGTTGGGAGGTCTTAAAGGATCTGACTCTATGTTTGAGATACACACGGCGTCATATGGTGATGTGCCTATGGTTATCCAAGGTGCGGGAGCGGGTGCTGCTGTTACTGCCCGCGGAGTATATACCGATATATTGCGTATAAGCGAAACACTTTCATAGTAAGAGACAGACTCATACATCATAAAAAACTCGCCCCACGGGGCGAGTTTTTGGTTTTATTATCTCTTGTTATATGATGTTACAATAGATACATCAGTAGGCCTACATTACAGCTACGCATATCGCTTATACCTTTTACAGGTAAAGCCTCTCCGCCATATTTCTTCTTAAAGAGAGAGCCTATCGTGTAATCCACCTTGATGGTAAATTTACCATATCCCACTTGTAGATTGGCCGTGTATAGCCATTCATTGAGGTATGGGATATTATAGTAGCGTAATTTTACAAGGTCGTTTTTATATGTTGTCGAGTTTTTATATACCCAGGAAAACGTAACACCAGCATATACTCTCCAAAAGTTGAATTTTTCGGCCGTAGAACCTCGGAAACGCACCTGTATAGGGATATCCAGCGTCTGTAGTGAAAAACGGTTTGATAGATATTCTCCGCTATTCAATACACTCATTCCCCACATTCCTGTTCCATCACAATCCATAGCAACGTTTGTGTAGTACGTATGAAAACCAAATCCTATACCAGCTCCCAGTCCTATGTTTCTCCTCTCGTTGAGAGGGATATCCCTTATATATCCTAGTGATAACGTGTTTGAAAACGAATAGTTTTTCACATCGGCAGGCATAGCCGTGAGGATATTGTACGTGAAACCTATGTACAACTGGTCGTCTAGATATTTGGTCTTTTGGCTACGCAAGTATAGTTTATGAGCCTTTCTCGTATTGGTACTGTCATCTACCTCTTGTCCACACACCTCACCTACGGCACCTACCATAAGGAGCAGTAATAAACATCTCACGTATGAATGATATAGTCTCATAAACTTACTGGTTGTAATGATTAAAATTCGGCACTCTGTGGGTAACGAGGGAATGGTATCACGTCGCGTATGTTTTCCATGCCTGTTACAAACTGTACCAGACGTTCAAATCCTAGACCAAATCCCGAGTGTGGAGCACTACCAAAACGACGTGTATCCAGATACCACCATAGTGTCTTTTCGTCCATACCCATATCTTTTATCTTCTGCATAAGAACGTCCATACGTTCTTCACGCTGGCTACCACCTACTATCTCGCCTATACCAGGGAATAGCACGTCCATAGCACGTACCGTACGTCCGTCTTCGTTCATACGCATATAGAAAGCCTTGATAGCGGCAGGATAGTCATAAAGTATCACAGGACAACCGAAGTGTTTTTCTACCAGATAGCGTTCGTGTTCGCTTTGTAGGTCGATACCCCACTGCTCGACAGGGTATTTGAATTTGCCTTTTTTGTTGGCTTTGGAGTTTTTAAGGATATCTATGGCTTCGGTGTATGACACGCGTTTAAAGTCGTTGTTAAGTATAAAGTCCAGTTTTTCTTTAAGTCCCATAGAACTGCGAGATGCGGCAGGTTTCTTGTTTTCCTCGCGTGCAAAACGTGCATCTAGGAAGTCTATGTCATCGCCGCAAGTGTCCAATGCGTGTTTTATAACGCTCTTGATGAAGCTTTCGGCCAGTTCCATATTGTCTTCAAGGTCTGCAAATGCGACTTCGGGTTCTATCATCCAGAATTCGGCCAAATGACGTGTAGTGTGAGAGTTCTCGGCACGGAACGTAGGGCCAAATGTATATACTGCACCCAGAGCCATAGCATAGGTTTCGGCTTCTAACTGTCCAGATACCGTAAGGTTTGTCTGGCGGGCAAAAAAGTCTTTGCTGTAATCTACTTCGCCATCTTCTGTAAGAGGTGCGTTCTTGTGAGGTAGTGTGCTTATGCAGAACATTTCCCCAGCACCTTCACAGTCAGAGCCTGTAATGATAGGAGCGTTGAAGTAATAAAAACCGCGTTCGGCAAAGAATCTATGTACCCCCTGTGCCAAAGCACTGCGTACACGCATTATAGCTCCAAACAGATTGGTACGTATGCGTAAGTGTGCTATATCTCGTAAAAATTCCAATGAGTGTTCTTTTGGTTGTAGAGGGTATGATTGTGGGTCGGCAGCACCCAGTATGTTTACTTCGTCTGCCAGTAGTTCATACGCCTGACCTTTACCTTGGCTCTCTACCAGTGTTCCTATTACAGATATGCAAGTGCCTGCGTATAGTTTAAGACCCGAATTTTCTTTTACCACGCATTGAAGATTCTTAACAGACGAGCCGTCATTAAGCGCTATGAACATATCGTTGCGGAATGTTCTCACCCAACCCATAGCTGTAACCTTTTCTCCCAATCCTGCCCCTATGAGCAGGTCTTTAATCTTGCTGCGTTTCATATATATGTGTGTTTGTATGAATGAAAATATATAACTTGTAATATAAGATGCAAAATTGATGATTTTTTGTGAGATATAATACTTTTTTGGCAGGAAAATGTGTCCCCTGCCCAAAAAGACCAGTAAGGTGAAAAAATCGTAGCGAATGGTGTCAAGATGGGTGTTTTAAAAACAAAATGACAATAAAATACCCTAAAATGCTATAAATTCACAAAAATAATGTTAAAACATAAAATATATTGTATGTGTGTGGTGATTTTGTTGAGGAAAATGTATATTTGTCGCCAGTAGATAAATGTGATTGTGATGATACTTATAGTAGGACATAATATAAATAATCTCACCGGTAATTCCCCTTTATTAAAGGCAGGAGGATAGATGAGTACGATATTGTGTTGTATCATTGAAAAGACCTGCCAGCGGCAGGTCTTTTTTTGATTAAAGAAAAAAAATAACTATAAAAAATACTATTATGTGTGGAATAACAGCTCTTTTCGGAGTAAAAGAACAAACAGAGGCTCTACGCCGCCAAGTCCTAGAAATGTCAAAACGCATACGTCATCGTGGACCAGACTGGAGCGGGATATATGCAGGAGGTAGTGCGATACTTGCTCACGAACGCCTATCTATAGTTGACCCAGCATCGGGAGGGCAACCCCTTATCTCTCCCGATGGTAAACAGATACTGTGTGTAAATGGAGAGATTTATAACCATCGCGTGTTGCGTGAGGCTCTTAAAGACGAATATGAGTTCCAGACGGGTAGCGACTGTGAAGTGATACTGGCTCTTTACCGTAAAAAAGGTATAGATTTTCTGGAGGATATAAGCGGGATATATGCATTTGCACTATATGACGTAGAAAAAGACCAGTATCTCATAGCCCGTGACCAGATAGGTGTCATACCGCTCTATATGGGACGAGATGAACAGGGACACGTTATGGTGTGTTCAGAAATGAAAGGATTGGAGGGTTTTGCGTCCAGTTATGAGCCATTCCTGCCGGGGCATTACTATTGGAGTGGTGATGGGCAGATGAAACGCTGGTATAAGAGAGACTGGGAAGACTATGATGCAGTAAAAGATGCCGATGCTTCGGTAGAGAAATTACGCGAAGCTCTGGAAAAAGCGGTACAAAAACAGCTTATGAGTGACGTTCCATACGGAGTGCTTCTTTCTGGAGGCTTGGATTCTTCTATTATTTCGGCCATAGCCAAAAAATATGCCGCCAAACGTATCGAGACAGATTGTACAGCCGATGCTTGGTGGCCACAACTGCACTCGTTTGCCGTAGGACTCAAAGGAGCGCCCGACCTGGCCGCTGCTCGTAAAGTAGCCGAATACATAGGGACAGTCCATCACGAGATAAACTATACGGTGCAGGAGGGACTCGATGCATTGCGTGATGTCATTTACTATACCGAAACCTATGATGTGACTACCGTACGTGCTTCTACTCCTATGTATCTGCTCTCCCGTGTAATCAAGAGTATGGGTATCAAGATGGTGCTAAGCGGTGAGGGAGCAGATGAAGTATTCGGCGGATATCTCTATTTCCACAAGGCTCCATCGGCACGAGCATTCCACGAAGAGACATTGCGTAAGATAAGCAAACTGTATCTCTATGACTGTCTGCGAGCCAATAAGAGTTTGGCGGCGTGGGGTGTTGAAGGACGTGTTCCATTCCTAGACAAAGAGTTCCTGGACGTGGCTATGAGTCTTAACCCAGCAGCCAAGATGGCGCCTGGTGCTGTGATAGAGAAAAAGATATTGCGTGAGGCATTCCAAGATATGTTGCCTCACGAGGTGGCTTGGAGACAGAAGGAACAGTTTTCAGATGGTGTGGGATATAGTTGGATAGATAGCCTGAAACAACTAACTTCCAGTGCAGTTACCGACGAACAGATGGCTCACGCTGCACAGCGTTTCCCTATCAATACTCCACAGAATAAAGAGGAATACTACTATCGCAGTATATTTGAGGAGTTATTCCCCAGCAATAGTGCGGCTATGAGTGTTCCATCGGTTCCATCGGTGGCGTGCAGCACAGCCGAGGCTTTGGCTTGGGACGCGTCGTTTAAGAATGTGAATGACCCATCGGGGCGTGCGGTGAAGGGAGTTCACGAGAATGCTTATTGAACATAAAAAAGGCTCGCCACAGGCGAGCCTTTTTAATTTAGTATATTTTCCCATCACAACTATTTAAAACTGGCAGCGGGGCCTCCCCGCTTTACTCCTCTTTTCTTTGCTGCTTCAAAGAAAAGAGGCAAAAGAAACAAGCTTATG